>JBNMGX010000251.1:0-3550 GCA_050872465.1 Hallerella sp. | reverse complement strand
ATACCCTCGCGGTCAAGGCTCTCCGCGAAGGTTTCGACTACAAGAACACGATAATCCTTTCCGAAGCTCCCGAAGGATTCTCCCCGGCAAGCGTTCCGGCAAGCGGAAGCGCGAAACTCGTCGCAAAGCCCAAGATGGACGACATGACATACCAGGTTTCGTCCGATGTTCCCGCACTACTCCTCTCCTCGGGAAATTTCCACCGCTACTGGAAAGCGACTGTCAACGGAAAGCCGGCAAAGGTTTACAAGGCCTTCGGGACGCTCCGCGCCGTCGCCGTTCCCGCCGGAAGTTCGACCGTCCGCCTGGAATACAAGTCCGATGCAGTCCGCGTTTCGCTCTGGATCGGAGCGGTTTCGCTCGGGATCTTCCTGCTTGTGATCGGGGTGGGGGCGTGGAAGAAAAAACGTTAACTTTCATCATATACAAAAGGGGACCTCTTTATGTCTTACTTTAGAAGTACTCAATTTGCATTCATTTTATTTATTGCGGTCTTGCTAACATCCTGTGAAAATTCTGACATACAAACAGTAAAAGCAGGAATGTTAAAAATCTGCCCAGAGAAAACAATTCAACAAGCTGTTGAAGCTTATATACAGGAACCTACTTGGAGCATCGATAACAAAAGCTCAATTGTTTCGGTTCATGGACAAACCAAACAAAATGGAGAACTTGTAAACTCTGAAATTCAATTTAAACTAAGCCAAGATAAATCATCCTTTACATTTTCCAGTTGGAGCACAAATGGAAAACAGCTTGACTACATTCCTTCTCTTGTTCTATTTAATAAAATGTGTTATGCTGATTTAGAAAGAATCGCAACGGCTTTTATTGACGCCGAAATTGAAGAAGACCCCAAAAAAGTAAATTCGATCAATATTCTAATTTCTCAACAAACTCAAGAAAACCAAACAATTATCAACAGTTTCATTTCTCAAGACCCTAGACTCGATTTTCTTACAGCCAAAAGCAAATCTACAGAAATTATTTTCGCTTTTGAAGAATACCTAAAACTCCAAAACGCCTTTTTTGATGAAAAAAGAGAGCTTGGAACTTGGCTGAACATTGGTTATATTGAGTCCACATCATCAAATTTTCTTTATCATGAAATTCTTGAAGGTTTTACAGAAAATGGATTCAATATTGCAGGAATTGAAGCAACAAATATTCGACCCCTTGAACATTGTCAGCCTTTAAGTAGATGGATTATACGTTGTAACTCTGACAAACCATCGAAATACAAATGCTCCTGTAACATAGAAAGTGATAATATACCAGCTTGCGAAAAATTAACCCCAACATTTAAAAACTTGTGCAACGATAAAACCTTATAGGGTCGGATTTATAAAAGACGAGAAATTGCCATGTCAACTATAGAAAAACATGAAATTGGATTTGACAAACAAACCATTGCGATGGTTTTCAAAAGTCAATATACAGTGCCCTCCTATCAGCGCCATTATGTCTGGGACTCGGACCAAGTAAACGACCTTTTGACAGATTTCATTGAAAATTATCAAGGGCATTCGAACGATGAATACTTTCTTGGCTCATATATTTACCAAGACAAGGGCAATGAACTGGACCTACTTGATGGTCAGCAACGTATAACCACCCTTTTCCTGCTATTTGCATTCTTACGAGATTTCAATAAAACCCCTGATGACATCAAGAATTCTTGCAAAAAATATGTTTATCAGGAAGGAAATGCCATGGAGTGCATTGATGGGCAGGTTCGCCTTAACTATGCTATCCGAGGAAACGTAAACCAGTTCATTAATGACTACATCGTAAATAAAGACATTACCACTTTGTGGGAAACCTTCCGTGTTGAGCGTGAGACAAATAAGAACGAGTCGATTCGTCACATCTGCAATTCTCTCTTATGTATCAAAGTTTTCTTTGAAAGCAATCCAAGTATAGACACCAAGTTATTTGCACAATATATATGCTTAAATGTGGTAATGATTTATGTTTCCGCAAAAACACTAGAGGATGCATTTAGGCTGTTCTCCATCATGAATGATAGAGGGCTAAAGCTGAGTAATTCCGACATACTAAAATCCAGCAACCTAGAAAAGATTACAAAGGATGAAGATAGGAATACCTGTGCCAACCAGTGGGAAAAATTGCAATCCGACTTAGGCTCCGATTTTGACAGATTTCTATCCTATATTCGAATGACTTTATTAAAGAGTCGGCAACGAACAACACTACTTGAAGAATTTGAAAAACTCATTTTCGAAGCCCCAAAAGGACAGAGACCTATTCTTCAGGCAGGAAAGCCTTTCTTTGATTATATTGAAAAATCCTACGCTGGATATAACAAAGTTATCGAGCTCGATGAAATAGACAACACTCCATTTTGCAACCTAATTTCAGCATTAAAAGCAAGTATGCCTTCTACGGACTGGATTCCGGTTGTAATGCATTACTATTTCAAATTTGGTGAAGCGAGAATTTACGACTTCACTCATAAAATCGCATGCAAATACCTCGCCGACTCCGTTTGCGGTGATGCGCCAACCACAAGGATAGACCATTTGTCTGCCATAATGAAATTCATTGATATTGCAGACAGCTCTAATTCCGTAATAGACAAAACATCTCTATTCTCTTTTGATACAAAGAAATTCCTTGGCAGCATTCAAGCAGATGTCTATGGAAGAAAATACACCAAAGCTCTTTTGATGCTTTTGGAGTTAGACGTTAAAGATAAATCCCAGTATAAAGATTGGGGAATGATTTCAATTGAACATATTTTGCCTCAAAACCCTAATGAAGACAGTCAATGGGTAAAGGACTTTTCAACAGAACAGCGTTTTGCAATGATGCACAAGGTTGGTAATCTTTGTTTGATTGGGAGACGTAAGAACGCGTCGCTCGGAAATCTAGACTACTTGAAAAAGCGCAAACGCTATTTCGAAAAGAATATCGGAATGTTCCCGCATACACTGCAGATTTATCATACATATCAAACGAAATGGACGCCGATAGAATTCGAAGAAAACCAGAAGAATACAATTAATCAACTCAAAAAGATATTTGGTATTTAAAAGATTCTTTATATTCCCCATTATAAAGAAAACCATTGACAATATTTTGTCAAATCTCGGCAATGTCCGTAAAGACCTTCTTACCCTCTCCAAATTATACGGTCATCCATTGACCATAACGAAGCCAAGTGTCTTGACGAAGGTGTTGTATTCAAAAAAGTTTAGATGAAGAAAGTAGGGCAGAAAAGCGAAGCATTCTAGGTTTCCCGACATCCGGTTTTAACATAACAATACGGTAAAATGGACTTCAAATTCGCAAACACGGATTCGATTCCGTTGTTCGTGTTCGGGATTCCGGTTCCGTACAATTCCTCGAAAGTCCACAGGAAGCGCATGTTCCTTTTTACGCTGCGCCCCCTTCCTCAGGTCAAAATGTCCGCTTTCATCTCCTAAATCCGGGGCGGAAAGGGGACTTTTATGTCCAGAAAAACTACCGATACAACACTCAGGGATTCATTTCTTGAGCGCATAAAGAAGCCGGGATGTCCGTCTGT
>JBNMGX010000250.1:0-3553 GCA_050872465.1 Hallerella sp. | reverse complement strand
CCCCTGCTTCGTTCTAGCCCGTACGTTGCACAAGGCGCCGAAACTCATCGCCGAGGAACTGGCGGCAAAAATCCGGCTGCCGGAAGGCCTCTCGAAAGTCGAAGCGGTCGCCGGCTACCTGAACTTCTTTATCGACCGGAACTTTCTGGCAAAATCCATTCTTGAAAAGATCTCCGCAGAGGGACTCGCTTACGGACACGCAAGTCCAAACGGCAAGACGGTTTGCATCGATTACAGCTCTCCGAATATCGGAAAGGAACTCGCCTTCCACCACTTGCGCTCGACGATGATAGGCAACAGCCTTTCGCGCATTTACAAGGCGAGCGGCTACAAGGTCGAACGGATCAACCATCTCGGCGACTGGGGAACGGCTTTTGGCAAGCTCATCGTCATGTATCTGCGGGAAAACCACCCGACGGACGATGCGACGCTTGAAAGTCTGACTGTCAAGGAACTGAACATCCTCTACGCGAGCTTTTCCAAGGCAGCGGAAGCGGAACCCGCTCTCGAAGACGAAGCCCGAAAAGCCTTTGCGGAACTCGAACAGGGAAACGCCCTATACCACAAGCTGTGGCTCGCGTTCCGGGCAGCGACGCTCAAGGAACTGATGCGCATCTACAAGATGATGGGGGTCGATTTCGACCATTACACCGGCGAATCGTTCTACGAAGATAAAATGCCCGCGGTTATCGAAGAACTCGAAGCGAAAGGACTCCTGGAACGCAGCGAAGAACGCGACGTGGTAAAGCTCGACGAATACAAGCTGAACCCGTGCCTTATCCGCAAAAGCGACGGCAGCACGCTCTATGCGACCCGCGACCTCGCCGCAGCGATTTACCGCAAGAAGGAATACAATTTCGACAA
The DNA here is from genome assembly GCA_050872465.1 of Hallerella sp. Classification (GTDB taxonomy): domain Bacteria; phylum Fibrobacterota; class Fibrobacteria; order Fibrobacterales; family Fibrobacteraceae; genus Hallerella. Next base: position 2,689 of record JBNMGX010000250.1, on the reverse strand, counting down.
GTGTCTCTATGTCGTGGATTTAGGGCAGGCACTCCACTTCAAGCAGGTCAAGCTCGTCCTCAAGAAGATGGGACGGGAATGGTACGATACGCTCATCCACATTCCGTTCGGCGTAATTCTCAACCTCATCGACGGCAAGTGGGAAAAGGGAAAGACGCGGACCGGCAAGGCGAAGCTTCTCCGCGATGTCATCGAAGCCGCCCAGAAAAAGATTCTCGAATTTATCGACCAAAAGAATCCGAGTTTAGAGAACAAGGAACTGATCGCCCAGCAAATCGGCATCAGCGCGCTCACGTTCAACGACCTCAAGAACCATCGACTGATGGATGTCAAGTTCGACTGGGATTCCGCATTGAGCTTTGAAGGCGCTACCGGCCCGTATGTACAGAATGCGCACGTCCGCCTCTGCAGCATCATGCGCAAAGCGGGCTACGAAGTCTCCGCCAAGGACGTGGACTACGGGCAGCTCGAAGACGACAACGCTTACGAACTCATCAAGGTTCTCGGCCAAAAGGCGGAGCGGATTTGCCAAGCGGTCGAATCGGACGAGCCATGCGTTCTCGCCCAATACGCTCTCGATATCGCAGGCGCCGCCCACAAGTTCATCCACGAAGACCGCGTACTGGGAAGCCCCGAAGAAAAATCCCGGCTTTTCCTCGTCAAATGTACGCAGATTGTCCTCGAAGATGTGCTGGACCTGCTCGGACTTTTCCCCGTCCGCACGATGTAACATGCATCCGCTGCTCCGAAAATCGCTGGACAAAAAACGTCTCTCGCCCAAAGAAGCGGTTGAGATTTTAAAGGAAGCGGACTGGACAGAAGTTGTCAAGGCTGCAGATGACGTGCGGAACCGGAAACTTCCGGGGAAACGCGTCGGCTACACGGTCTATCGGATTATCAACTACACGAACATCTGTGCCATCGGATGCGACTTCTGTGCCTTTTCCCGAAAGGCCGACGAACGCGGAGCCTACACACTTTCCCTGGAAAAAATTCGGGAAAAGGCGCTCGAAGCCCAAAGTCTCGGTGCGGATCAAATCTTTCTACAGGGCGGCGTAAACGAAACCCTCCCGATTTCCTATTACACGGACGTCTTGCAGATGCTCACCCGGGAACTCGGGATGAGCGTCCGCGGATTCTCGCCGGTGGAACTCGTACACATCGCAAGTGCGCACAAACTAACGCTCGATGAACTGCTCGGCATTTTCAAGGAATCGGGACTTTCTTCCGTTCCCGGAGCGGGCGCCGAAATTCTGTCCGACAAGATCCGACAACAGCTCAGCCCCAAAAAGCTCAGTGCGAAAGAGTGGAAAAACACGCTCGCCGTCTGCCAGAAGAACGGACTTCCCGGCAGTGCGAATATCGTCATCGGTTCCGTGGAAACGCCCGAAGATATCGTCCAGCATCTAGAGCTTGTACGGTCGCTGCAAGACGAAACGGGCGGGGTGAAAAGCTTTGTCGCCTGGACATTCCAACCGCAGACCGACCGGTTCCCCATTCGCCACGTTTCCCCGATGGAATATCTGAAAATTCTCGGACTTTCGCGCCTCTACCTCGACAACATCCGCCATATCGAAGTTTCCGTACTCGGAATGGGAAAGTCTGTCGGGGAACTCGGGCTTCACGCCGGAGCGGACGACATCAACAGCATCGTCCTCGAAGAAAACGTGTTGAAATCGAACGGAATTCGGAGCATCGCCGAAGCCGAAACGTTTATTCGCCAAGCGGGCTTCGAACCTTACCGCAGGGACTTGAACTTTTCAAACGATCGTTAGCCGATGCGCACACCGACCCTTTGGAATCGGCTGGTGATAAGCCAAATCGTCCAGGAATCGGAAAGCGAACGCATTGCAGCCATCGGCGATTACGAACAAATCCGCGATTACAGTCTCGTCCTCGCCAGCCAGGGAATCCCACATCACATCCGTCGCGACGACCGCGGTCCCTATCTCATTGCAGTCCGATTCGACCACATCGATTCCGCCGAAGAACAAATCGCCCTGTATCAAAAGGAAAATCCTCCTCGAAAAGAAAACCCTCCGCTCGCTCTCCGGCTTTCGCTTTCCCCGCTGCTCGTTCTGCTCGTTCCGTCCGCCTTTACCATTCTCCAGTTTTCAAGCCACGGCAGCCGATTCTATCATGCAGGCGTTTCCGATGCGGAAAAGATTCTCGCCGGAGACTGGTGGCGTCCGATAACGGCATTGACGCTCCACGGCGATGCGCATCACTTGGTATCGAATCTCGTTTCGGGCTACATCGTCCTGAATCTGCTTGCCTTTCGGATGCCGCTCTCCCGCATCGCATTTCCGCTGGCCGTTGCCTCGTCCCTCGCCAATTTCCTTGTAGCCTGCTCGGTCCGCACGGATTTCCGCTCGCTCGGTTTTTCGACTTTTGTCTTCTGCGCTCTCGGAACGCTAGCCACCGTAGAATTTCGCCTGATGCCAAAAGAATCCCATGGGATTATGCGGAGGTTCGCCCCTCTCTGCGCAGCGATTCTGCTCGCCGTCTTTCTCGGTATCGGGGAACATTCGGATATCCTTGCGCATTTCTACGGACTTGTGCTGGGAGTTGCTACCGGATTTCTCCCCAGAAAAAAAATTCTTCTCTGGGGCTCACCCACCGGCGTTCGGGATTTACTCTCCTGGATTTTCTTCTTTGCCTTTTTCCATCTCGCCTGGTGGCGCGCAAT
>JBNMGX010000249.1:0-3575 GCA_050872465.1 Hallerella sp. | reverse complement strand
GCGGATTCCATCAAGGATCTGTATGCGATTCTCAAGAGCTTGAATATTCGGAATTTGCTGGAAAACTGGCACGATGCGATGCAGATCAATGACGACGTCCTTTCCGGCTTTCGGATGGGAACGGTCGATTTGCAGACGCGCGCTCTTGCCGAGCGGCTTTTCTGGAGCATTGCGCGCCGTGTGAACGAGCTTTCCGGCGAGCTTCGGCATGCCCCGATGGAACTTTCGGAACTTCCGCGGCTCTTGGCGAAAAAGTACTTCTGCAATTTTTCGCTTTTCCAGAGCTTGCCGGATAGCTGGTCCATCGACCAGATTTTCCCCATCATGCCTATCCAGCGCTTGAATGAGTCGCCATCGGTCGATGCGACTCTCCAGGATATCACTTGCGATTCCGACGGGAAGCTGGACATGTTTGTCTCGGGCGACGGCATTTCCCGGACGCTTCCCGTCCATCCGTTAAAAGAGGGCGAACCGTATTATCTCGCGGTCTATCTCGTGGGCGCCTACCAGGAAATTCTCGGCGACCTGCATAATCTTTTCGGTGACACGAATGCCGTGCACGTTGTCTGCGACGGGGATTCCTACCGCATCGACCAGATGATCGACGGCGAGTCCGTGGAAGACGTTCTGGATTACGTGAACTTTAGCGACAAGGCCCTTGTCCGGACGATGGAAAACTGGGTTTCGAGTTCCGTGAAGGAAGGAAAGATCACGCTCCAGGAAGGCAAGGAATTCTTGAATATCTATCGCTCGGGGCTTTACGGCTACACGTATCTCGAAGGCTAGCGGGAATCGCAAGTCTAGAAATTCTCACCTGTAGGGGATGGGCTTTATCTCCTTTCGGCATCTCCATTTCCTGTCAAATGGAATGTAGAAACCCATCGATTGGATAAACTCGTCGGTGTAGAGGCTTTTGTCTGTTCTCCAGGTGTCGTCGCCGGCTAGGACGAACCGCCCGAAAGGATAGTATTTCATTTTGGCGAGAACGCGCTGGTCTTTCTTGAAGATAAATTCACAGATATAGGACGGAGCTCTTCCCTTGATAGATGTTTTGATTTGATATTCATTTCTTTCGACTGTGGAAAAGCGTTCGGAGAGTTTTTCCGTTTGCGACTTGTCTAGCGTGATTTGTACTTCTTTTTCTTTTTTGTATCTGGGATTTTGGATCGCCTGGATTTCATCGGAGGAGTCGATTAGTGCGAGAAAATCGGAGGCGTTTTGGAAAAGGTTTGTGGAAGGGACCGGTTTTCTTTCGGAAAGCTCGGAATCTTTGAAGGCGACCTCTGTTGCGATATTCTTGCCGTAATTCTCGGTATCGCTATTTTCCTTTTCGCAGCCGCAGACGAAAAATGCCAAAACAAGAGAGGCGACTGTCGCCATGAGAGCGCTTTTTCTCATTTCATGCCTCCCATTAGAAACGGATTTCACTCCCGCTTCATTTCTTTCAAGAACCTTGACAGGGCGTCTTGCCACGTCGGGAGCGGCTTAAAGCCCGCCTGGAGGAGCTTTTCCTTGGAAAGGCGGCTGTTGAACGGTCGCGCGGCCTTGGAAATGCCGTATTCCGCGGTCGATACGGGGATGACTTTAGTGGAAAGTCCTGCCTGGCGGTAGATTTCCCGGGTGAAGTCGTACCAGCTGATGAATCCGCCTTCGTTTGTCGCATGGTAATAACCGTATTTTTCCGTTTCCACCATGTCGATGAGGAGTCTCGATAGGTCGAACGTGTATGTCGGCGTACCGATCTGGTCGTTTACGACGCGAACCGTGTCATGTGTTTTCGCCACGTTCAGCATCGTTCGGATGAAATTCTTGCCGTTTAGGCCAAAGACCCAGGCGATGCGGACGATGAAATATTTTTGGAGAATTTCGCTGACGGCAAGTTCGCCTTCGAGCTTTGTCTGTCCATAGACGTTGAGCGGCTTGTAATCCTTGCAGTCCGGATCCCACGGGTCGGTTCCCTGCCCGTCAAACACGTAATCCGTGCTGATATAGACCATTTTCGCGTCGATTTCCCGGCAGGCTTCGGCGATGTTCTGGGTGCCGCCGGCGTTGATTGCCCGGACCTTTTCCCGCTTGTCGGAATCTTCGGCGAGATCGACCGCTGTCCAGGCGGCGCAGTGGATGACCGCATCCGGGTGGAGTTCTTCAAGAAGCGTCTTGACTGCGACTTTGTCCGTAATGTCCAGCGCGCGGTAGGGTGCCGTGGTGACGGAGCTTCCGTCCTGGATTCCGCTGTATGCGGGCGCAAGGTCGCTCCCGATTCCTTCGTGTCCTTTTTTGGCAAGCTCGTTCATCACATCGTGGCCCAGCTGCCCAGCCACTCCGGTTACAAAAATCTTCATGCCTTAAATGTAATAAAAGCCCCGCCGAAGCGGGGCACCTTCTGGAGAAGGGAAAGTTTATCGGGCTGTTAGGTGAGTTCCTCGCCGCGGACCATGATAACCTTGCCCGTGCGGATATATTCCACGACTTCGAACTTGTCGAGCAAGTGCTTCATCGCATCGATCTTGTCCGTGTTGCCGGTGATCTGGATGATCATCGACGTGTCCGTCATATCGACTGTTGTCGCCTTGAAATGGTCGCACAGCTGGAGAATTTCGGTTCGTTCGCCCGGTTTGCACTTGACCTTGATCAGCGCAAGTTCCTTTTCGACCGTACTCGAACCGGTATGGTCCTTTGCCTGGATGACATCGACCAGCTTTTCGAGTTGCTTGATGATTTGTACGAGAATTTCCGGGTTGCCGTGGGCGACGATGTTCATCCGGCTGAAGTCCGGGTTGAGCGTCGGCGAGACGACGAGGGAATCCAGATTGTAGCCTCGGCGGGAGAACACGAGCGCAATGCGCACGAGAACGCCGGGACGGTTTGCGACGAGCAGGCTCAGGCTGTGAGCGGAAAGTTTCTTATCGGTTTGCATGGTTAGGTGCTCCCTGTCGGCTTTTCGAGCTGACCTTTGGGCTGTTCCGTCATCATGGCGGTAAGCGGTGCGCCTGCCGGAATCATCGGGAACACGTTGTCTTCTTCTTCACACTCGCAGTGGATGAGGATGGGACCTTCGTGATAGTCAAGAGCCTTCTGGATGATGCGTTCGGCGTCAGCGGCCCGCTTGATGCGAAGCCCCGGAATCTTATAGGCTTCGGCAAGCTTCACGAAGTCCGGGTTTCCGACCATGCTGACCGAGGAATAGCGCTTGTCGTAGAACATGTCCTGCCATTGGCGAACCATTCCCAGGAACTTGTTGTCCATCACGAAAATCTTGATGGGAAGCTTGTGGATGAAGGCTGTCGCGAGTTCAAACTCGGTCATCTGGAAACCACCGTCTCCGGCAAAGCAGCACACCGGCCAGTTTTGCTCCGAAGCGAGACCGATCGCCGCGCCGATTGCCGCCGGGAATCCGAACCCCATCGTGCCGGCACCACCGCTTGTGATGAATTGCCGCGGATAGTCCGCCTTGTAGAACTGGGCAACCCACATCTGGTGCTGGCCCACGTCGGTAGTGACGATAGCCTTGCCCTTCGTGAGCGCATAGACCGTGGAAATGATGTGCTGCATCCGCAGACCGCCCTGCTTGGGAT
>JBNMGX010000248.1:0-3583 GCA_050872465.1 Hallerella sp. | reverse complement strand
GGCTAAGGCCTTAGAAAACTGAACGCTTTCCAAAACGCAAATCGAAAACCGCGAGCTTCTCCGTCGGGTGATGCTTGGCGCTGGCTTTCTTCCGCTCGCTTCGGAGTGGTGGCATTTCAACGCGATAGCGTCTAAAAAGATTCGGGCAACTGGCGAACTCCCGCCCTTTTGAGGCGATCGTTGCAGGCGACTCCTAGGCCGACATTCGGAATCGGGTCGACTAGAATCAGCTTGTTTTGGGGATTGTCCATCTGGCGCATCATCGCGTAGAGGTTTGCCGTCGCTTCTTGCAGGTCGCCGGATTTCGAAAGGTTGACCGTCGGCGGGATGACGGATTCCTGGTCGCCGAATGCGATTCGCACGGTTTCCTTGGGAATATTAGCTCCGGGAGGAACTTCTCCGTAAAACAGCGGAACCTGTGGACGGTAATGCCTGTCGATCATTCCCGGCGCGGGCATCGGGCCTTTGGGATTGGACTTGGAAGCGTGGATGGTAACATTCCCCGCAATTTCCTTTACCATTTCGGGCGTGATGCCTCCGGGGCGCAGGATAACAGGTTCCCCGTTCGGGAATGCGATAATCGTGCTTTCGACACCGACCTCGCAAGATCCTCCATCGACAATCCCGTCGATTACGTTTCCGAGCTGCTCCGCGACATGCGCTGCCGTCGTCGGGCTGACGTGCTGGAAAAGGTTCGCGCTGGGGGCCGCTAGCGGAACTCCGGATAGTCGGATGATTTTTTGCGCCACGGGATGGTTGGGAAAGCGCACCGCGACGGTCGGAAGACCGCTTGTCGCAAGATCCGGAATCCTTTCCGTCTTCGGAAGGACGAGCGTCATCGGGCCGGGCCAATAGGCCTTGGCGAGCGATTGCGCTTTTTCAGGAATTTCCGCTGCGACATCCCGGAGTTCTTCGAACGCGGAAATGTGGACAATCAGCGGGTCGAAGTGAGGGCGCTTTTTCGCTTCGAAAATCTTGGCGAGCGCTTTGGGATCATAGGCGTTCCCCGCGAGGCCGTAAACCGTCTCGGTTGGAATGGCGACGATGCCACCGTTCTTTAGAATCTCCGCGGCGGCTTCAGGAGAGGTCCATGGAGGGAACATCTTACGCTTCGGGTTGTCTGTCTTCGGGCTTGTTTCCGAAAATCGCGTCGCAAGCCGAATTGAAACGTTTCCAGATTTTGTCGGAATCCTTGCGGGGGACCGCTCCGATTTCCTTCCAGTGGCGACGCAGCTGCTTGACGACGTTCATCGCTTCGCGGCGGGTTTCCTCGGTGAGGTTTTCGAGCAGGCGTTCCGCTTCTTCGCAGAGTCGGAGCTTGTTCTGCAGGTTGTTTTCCCGGGCCTGTTCCTGGATGTCGAGCTGGTCGCGGCGACGGTTGAAAAAGTCGTCGCAGGCGATGCGGAATTTCTTGTACAGCTCCTGTTCTTCTGCACCTGTCCGGGGAAGTTCTCGCCAGTCGGATTGCAACTTCTTGACCGTGTCCGCGCTTTCACCCGAACCGGCGGTTTCGACGAGGGCGGTGACCGTTGAAATCATGGAAATTTTCTTGGCCTTCGCTTCGCTTGCGATTTTCTGGAATTCGGGATCGACCGCGGCGCGCTTTTCGGCAAATTTGTCGAGGATTGCGCTGTAACGGTCCCAGATCGCATCGACTTTCTCTTTCGGGACCATCCCGATGCTTTTCCATTCTTCGATGGCGGCTTTTACCGCTTTGATGGATTCCGGGTCTTGCGGATCGAAATCCATCGCTTCAAGCTTTTGGCGTAGAGCCTCTTTCGCTTCAAGGTTCTTGGCCTTGGCCTGGTCCATCTCTTCGAAGTGGGCGCGCTTGCGGGTAAAGAACGCATCGCAGGCGTTGCGGAAACGGTTCCAGATTTCTTCGGATTTGGAGCGGGGAACCGGCCCGGATTCCTTCCACTGCTCCTGTAGCTTGCGGAATTCATTGGATGTAGCATTCCAGTCGGCGGATTCGGAAAGCGCTTCCGCCTTTTCGCAAAGCTCGATTTTCTTTTGGTAGTTCGCTTCGCGGAGAACGTCTTCCTGCTTGACGAATTCCCGATGCTTGCTGTAGAAAGCCGTTTCGGCTGCGCGGAACCTGTCCCAGAGCGGCTGGACATTTTCTTTCGGTACCATGCCGATGGTCTTCCATTTTTCCTGGAGTTCCTGCATAGCCTTATACTTGTCGCGCCAGTTGGTTTCGTTCTCGTTCGAAAGCTCTTCCACCTGTTTGCAGATATTTTCCTTTTCGGCGAGATTTTGGCGGCGTTCCTCTTCCTGTTCCTGGATGAACGGTTCGCATTTGGCGGAGATTTCTTCGAAGAGTGTGCGGAATTTTTCGCGGAATTCGTTAAAGCGTGCGGAGGAAACCGGACCGATGGCTTTCCACTGGTTCGTGAGGCTGCGCAGCTTGGGCAAGGTCTCACGCGTTGCGTCTTCCTTGGCGAGGGTGGACATTTCTTCGAGAAGCGTTTCCCTGTCGTGTTCGTTGTGCCAGGATTCCCATTCCTGCATTTCCTTGAAGCGTTCCGTCGCTTCCTGGTATTCTTTCCAGATTTCCTTGTAGCGGAACTTGTCCTCGCCGACGATTTCTTTCCAGGACTTGTAGGCTTCGCGGAGCTTTTGGGAAATTTCCTTGAAGTTTCCGTTTTCATCGATTTTCTTGACGCTCTCGATGATCGCGCGGAGCTTTTCCGCATTGACGTTGAAAATCTTTTCCTCGTCTTCGCGTTTTTGGGCAAAGCGTTCGGTGATTTTGCTTCTGAGCGTATTATAGGCCTGGAGTTCCGGATCTTCGCCTTCCATGAGAGGCATCGATTCCCATTTGCGGACAAGGGCCTTGACCTTGTGTTCCGCGGTTTTCGAATAGTCGTCGGATTCGGCGAGGAGCGAAAGCTGGGCGAGAATTTCTGCGCGGGAGGCCTTGCTCTCGGAAGAGTCTGCCGCTTCGTTCTGGGTCAGGCGGTTGAAACGTTCCACGGACATCTTGAAGAGACCTGTGATGGCGGATTCCGGATTGTCGTTTGCCGCTTCGAATTTAGCGATGAGCTCTTCGATTGATTCCTTGTTTTCTGCGACGCTTGTTTCGAGCAGCTTGTCGATTTGGGCGAGGAGGCTTTCGAGTTCCTTTTGTTTATTCGCCTTGGCGTTGATTTCGGCGTTTTCCCTGTCGATGCGCGCCTGCTCTTCTGCCCGGCGATTCTCGTAGCTTGCGATAACCCGGTCGAGATCCGCCTGTGCCGGTCCCATTCCGAGTTCTGCGGCCATCTGGAGAATCTTGTCGAAATCCGCCTTGTTCGTCATGAAGTCCTTGGCGTCCGAAAGGCGCTGGGCTTGCTGGATGATGGCGTCGCGCTTGTGGAACAGAAGAAGCATCTCGTTCTTTTCTTCTTCCTGTTTGGTGGGCTTTTGCTGTTCCTTGCGCTTTTCCGCGGCTTTTTGGCGGGCTTCCGGGTGTCGGGAATTCTGGGCGACATTTTGCAGCATGTTGTCGCGGTCTATCCGTGCGACGGCGGCCATGGCGATTTCCGCTTTTGCGTCCTTGAGGGCGACCGCTTCGAGTGCGCTCTGCTTTGTCGTATTC
>JBNMGX010000247.1:0-3585 GCA_050872465.1 Hallerella sp. | reverse complement strand
GGTCGTCAAGCGCCCGCTGGATGATTTCCGTGACATCGGTCTTGCCGTCGGTCTTTGCGTTGTAGGGGGATTTCGTGACATCGACGATTCCGGAACCATGCGGAAACTGGACCTGCGCGAAGAGGGCAAGCGGTAAGAAGAGAACTAGCGCGAACAATCGGAACAAGGAAAACCTCGCAAGGGAATATTCTGCCTACAATATAAACTTTCTTTGGAAAAAGATAGCCCTTTTTTCTGTGGGCGGCGGTGCTTTGGGATACGAAAAAAGCCCTGCGCGGAGCAGGGCGAATCGACGGGGCCCGTTCGGCTATTTTCCGAGTTCCGCGGTCGATTTCATCAATTGCCAGAGAACCGCCTTGTGGGCGTGGAGGCGGTTTTCCGCTTCTTCGAACGCGAGATTCACCTTGGAATTGTCCATGACGGAATCCGTGATTTCCTCGCCGCGGTGCGCCGGGAGGCAGTGGCTGACCTTGCAGGTTTCCGGGGCGAGCTTCAAAAGTTCGTCGTTTATCTGGAATGGCAGGAAATGGTTCTGTTTGGATTCCTTTTCGCCTTCCTGTCCCATGCTGACCCAGACGTCGCTATACAGGATGTCCGCGTCCTTGACGGCTTCCTTCGGATCGTGGAAGACGCGGTAGGCGGTTCCGCGCTTCTTGAAGAACGGCTCCATTTCGCGGATGACGGATTCCGGCTGCTCGTATCCCTTGGGACATGCGAGCGTGAAGTTCATGCCGAGCTTTGCGCAGAGGACGAGGAACGAGTTCGCGACATTGTTGCCGTCCCCGATAAAGGCGATGGTCTTTCCTTCGAACGCTCCGAGGTTTTCACGGATCGTCTCGGCGAAGGCGAAGGCCTGGCAGGGGTGGGAATCGTCGGTCAGGGCGTTCACAACCGGAATCGAACCGTATTCGGCGAGCTTTTCGACCAGTTCCTGCTTGAAGCAGCGGACGACTAGAGCGTTCACCCAGCGGGAGAGGCAGCAGGCGACATCGTGGACGCTTTCGCGCTTTCCGAGCCCGATGGAATCCGGGGAAAGCAGGACGGCGGAGCCTCCGAGCTGGTTCATGCCGACCTGGAATGTCGTAATGGTACGGAGCGAAGGTTTTTCGAAGAACATCCCGATGGACTGTCCCTGGAAACGGTCGGAAAAGTGTCCGGCGTGGACTTCTTTCTTGAGGCGCATGGCGATTTCGACGGTTTCGAGAATGCGTTCTTCGCTCCAGTCGGCGAGGCGCAACAAATGCTTGTTTCTGTCAATCATTTTGAGCAGGTCCTTTTCCGGGAAAAACAAAAAAACCGGTCCAAAAAGCTTTGGGCGGGTTTCGTTTCCCCGAAATGATGGGGATGTCTTGAATTTTTACCCAAATCTAGTATAAAATTCCTGTTCTTGGCAAGGGCTTTCTTTTAGATTGCCGTCAAATAGTAGTTCGGGCGGATGCCTAGGAATTGCTCGTCTTCGTCGAGTTCCTCTGCGGGTTCGTTCCGACCGACGAGAAGCGCCGCGTCGATTTGGGCGTTCCTTGCGCCTCCGATGTCCGTGGCGAGCGTGTCGCCTATCATGACTGTGCGCATGGGGCGGGGAAGCGTCGAAAGCGCGCTGTCGAAAATTTGCCGGAAAGGTTTTCCGAAATAGAAAACCTGGGGCTTCGCTTCGAGGTAGAGCCTGTGGGCGTAGGCTCCCGAAACGGGATCCCGTGGCTTTCCGATACGCGGCGCCCAGGCATCCGGGTTCAGCACGACGAGCCTTGCTCCCGGATGTTTCAAGATTTTTACGGCGCGCTCGAAGAGGGCTTCTTCCTTGCCGGTCGCGGAGACGATGACGGTCGCTTCCGCGGGATTCTCGGAAATCTTGACACCGCCCGCTTCGAAAAAGGACGTGCCGCCAGGGCGTCCGATGTAGAAGGCTTCCCGGATTCCGTTTTCCCTGGCGAAGGCGGGGAAAAGGCTTCCCGACGAGATGATTTCGGATTCGTCAAAGGGAATCTGCATCCGGGCGAGGCTTTCCGAGAACTGCGGAATGCTCGCGGAGGCGGCGTTCGTCACGAGCCTCATCGGCTTTTTCGTCGCCCGGACCTTGCGGTACATTTCAAGGGCTCCGGGATAGAGAACTTCCTTTTGCGCATAGAAAGTCCCGAACGCGTCGAAGAAGAACGCGTCGTAGCGTTGCAGCAGAAAATCGAGCGGGACGCTTTGCGGATCGCTTTGCGCAGGGCGAATGTTTCCGAGCTTCAAGTAGTGGGCGTAGATTTCCCGTTCGAACGCTTCCATCGGAGTAGCGAATCCCTCTCGTTAATTTGTGATGATTCCGTAGTCGCGGCCTTCCGCCGGAACGACCAGCCGCATTTCGGAAAGGATGCCGATCCTATCCTTGAGGATGCTCTTGAAGTCCTCGCCGAGTTCCTCTTCGTTGTCCTGGTCGAGATTGTAGGCGTAAAAGCTTCCGTCGCCGAAAAGGGTGAAGCAGCAGTCCCAGTCGATTTTGGATTTTTCGTCGTCCATGCTTTCGAGCATCAGGATGGGACGCGGAGCGGGAATCGGGTTGGCGTGCCCGTTTTCGTAGAGAAAATAGTTCCGCGTGACGAGAAGATGTTCGAGGGCCATCGACGGTTTCGTGTCGGAAAACTCGTTCCGCAGGCGGCGGATGTTTCCCAGGTCGTCTTCGAAAGGATCCTGGAAGTCCGCGGGGAGGACGATTTGCCAGTAGTCGAACTTCTTGCCGGATGCGTCGAAGCGTTCCTGCCATTCCCTAGGAGGTGCAGGGCGAGTCATCAGGAAATCTTCAAACCCGTCGAGGATTTCGTCGAAGCGGGAGCTGTAGGGAGTTTCGCGCTGGGATTCGATAAGCGCGAGAAGCGAACTGATTTTTTCGTCGGTGGAAAGTTCTTTAGGTTCGTTGGTTTCTTCGGACATTACCATTCCTCCGAGGTCTTGACGGTAAGGCTCATCGCAAGCTTCTTTTCGTAATAGGCGCTTTCATCGATAAAGATCGGCCAGTCGCTGTGCTCGCCTTCGTAGCGAACCGTCCTATAGTCGAATGTCTGGAAAAGCGGATCGCCGGGCTTGACTTCGCCGTAGTCACCGTTTCTCCGGTCCGGATGGACCATCGCCGTGATACGTCCGAACTTGTCACGCGGATAGTCGATGTCCCTGTATTGCGTGTAGATGGAAACTTTTCTTTTCGGCTTTTTTTGGAGCGTGCCCGCGTTCCATTCCTCGGCGAGTTCAAGGTAGCGGAGGACGACCTGTTCGGTTTCCCGGAAGAGTTTCGCGTCGAGCGTGCCGTGTGGTTGCGGGCCGACTTCGAGGCAGATGTCCGCTTTGGCAACAGTTCCAAAGTAGGGGGATTCGCCGCGTTCTTCCGGCTGGTAGTAGATGAATGCGTTCGGAAATTCGTGGACGATTTCTGCGCTTGCGCGCATCGTGAAAGGGTCTTGCGCGGAAAGTATCAGGCAGATTCCCATGTTCGACGTCGTGTTGTGGACGTCGATCAGCAGGTCGGTCCGGGTGTCCCGGCCTTTGGGCCCGAACCTTTCGTTCAGTTCCTGCGCCCGCCGGATTTCGTAGGCTTCCGGGGATTTCAAGGAT
>JBNMGX010000246.1:0-3601 GCA_050872465.1 Hallerella sp. | reverse complement strand
GCTTTGCCTAGTGCGGTTTCCTCGATTTCGGAAGCGCGGGTCGTTTCGATTTTCAGGTGGATTTTTTCCTTGCGGAGCTTCATGAGACAGGCGTTTTTCGTAAGCGTGTAAATCCACGTGGAGTGTCTTGACTTTCCGCGGAAGCTGTGGATGGCGTCCGGGATTTCCACGAATACGTCCATCAGAATGTCTTCCGCCTTGTCCCGGTCGAGCAGAATGCGAAAGGCTAGGTTCAGCACGTGGGCGCTGTTTGCCGTCCACAGTTCTTTCAGGGCGTTTAAGTCTCCGGCCCGGAGGCGCTGTACGATTTCGTTTTCGGACATTTCGATCTTTGGATGCCTGGAGGGCAAACTCGGTTGCGTGATTTAAAATAATTCCCTTTTTCAAAAAATAAATGCTATCTTTTATGCAAATATATAAAAATATGCATATTGACAATGAGGCTCTATGAAACTGCCACTTTCCGAATCGTACAAGGCTCTTCTTGAAGAATCCGCCAGCCGCATCCTGATTCTTGACGGCGGATTCGGGACGATGGTCCAGCGACTGAAACTCACCGAGAAGGATTTTCGCGGCGAACGCTTCCTCGACTTTCCGAAAGAACTCCAGGGAAACAACGATGTGTTGCCGCTTACGTGCCCGGACCGGATCGAGTGGATTCACCACGAGTACCTTTCTGCCGGTGCGGATATCATCGAAACGGATTCCTTTGGCGCTTCTCCTATCGGGCAGAGGGAATACGGGCTTTCGGAATTTGCCTACGAGATGGCGAAGGCGAGTGCGCAGGTTGCGCATCGGGCCATCGAAATGAAAGCGCAGGAAGAGCGCGAAGCGGGCATCAATCCCGTTCGGCGTTTTGTGGCGGGTTCCATCGGGCCTACGTCCAAGACGGCGAGCATCAGCCCGGACGTTTCGGATCCGGCAGCCCGAGCCGTTACTTTCCGGGAACTTGTCGAATCGTACCGCGTCTCGGTGAACGGGCTTCTCGACGGCGGAGCGGACATCCTTCTGGTCGAAACGGTTTTCGATACGCTGAACGCGAAAGCGGCCCTCTATGCCATCCAGGAAATTTGCGACGAACGCGGAAAAATGTTTCCCGTCATGGTCTCGGGAACGATTACGGACGCTTCGGGGCGCATCCTTTCGGGGCAGACGGCGAAGGCCTTTTTCCATTCGCTTTCGAGCTTCCCCCTGTTTAGCATCGGGTTCAACTGCGCGCTCGGCGCAAAGGATATGATTCCGCATTTGCGCGATATCCAGAATGCTCCGTTCCGCGTTTCTGTGCACCCGAACGCCGGGCTTCCGAACCAGTTTGGCGGCTATGACGATACGCCGGAGATGATGGGCGAGTGGATTTCCCGCTATGCGGACGAAAAGCTCGTAAACATCGTGGGCGGTTGCTGCGGAACGACGCCCGAGCACATCCGGCGTTTTGCAGAAATTCTCCGCGGGCGCGAACCGCGCAAAGTCCCCGAAAAGAGCGGACATATTTTGCTTTCGGGCCTAGAAAGCCTCGAAGTCGGACCGGACAGCCGTTTTGTCAATATCGGCGAACGTCTGAATATTGCGGGTTCCCGGAAGTTCGCGAACCTGATCCATGCGGAAAATTTTTCGGAAGCGGTGAACATCGGGGCGCTCCAGGCGGAGAACGGCGCGCAGGTGATTGACGTGAACCTCGACGACGGCATGATCGATTCCGAAAAGACGATGGTGCATTTTTTGAATCTCTTGATGTCGGAGCCGAATGTCGCCAGATGTCCCGTGATGATCGACAGCTCGCGCTGGAACGTGCTGGTCGCCGGGATGGAATGCGTCCAGGGAAAGGGAATCGTGAATTCCATCAGCCTGAAGGAAGGCGAAGAAAAGTTCCTGTACCGGGCAGAAGAAATACGGCGACACGGGTTTGCCGTTGTCTGCATGGCGTTCGACGAACAGGGGCAGGCGACAACGTTTGAGCGCAAGCGGGACGTCTGCACCCGGATGTATCGCCTGCTTGTCGATAGGCTCGATTTCCCACCGGAAGACATTCTTTTCGACCCGAACATTTTGACCATCGGGACGGGAATGGCGGAACATGCGGATTACGCGAAAGCCTTTATCGAAACGTGCCGCTATGTCAAGCAAAACTTGCCGCTTGCGCATATCGTCGGCGGCGTGAGCAACCTAAGCTTTGCGTTCAAGGGAAACAATTCCATCCGGGAAAGCATGCATTCCTGCTTCCTTTACCATGCGGGACTTGCCGGAATGGATTTCGGGATCGTAAACGCGGGCGTGCTTCCCGTGTATGAGGATATTCCTGAAGAGGAGCGGGATCTTATCGAGGACCTGATTTTCAACCGGAGGCCCGATGCGACGGACAGGCTGCTCGCCTATGCGGAAACGGTCAGGAACCGGAAGCTTTCCGGAGCCTCTTCGAAGGAGCTTCTCGCCTGGCGGGAACTTCCCGTGGAAAAGAGGATTGTTCATGCGATGGTCAAGGGAGTCGATGAGTTTATCGAAGCGGACGTGGAAGAACTGCGGACGAAAATCGACGAGCCGGTGAAAATCATCGAAGGCCCGCTGATGGACGGCATGAACGAGGTCGGGACGCTTTTTGGCGAAGGCAAGATGTTCCTTCCGCAGGTGGTCAAGAGTGCGCGCGTTATGAGGCGAGCTGTCGCCGTGCTGATGCCTTACATCCAGGCGAAGAAAAAGGCCGGGGAAAGCGCAAGTTCCGGGAAAATCGTCCTTGCGACGGTCAAGGGGGATGTTCACGACATCGGAAAGAATATCGTCGGGGTGGTTCTTGCCTGCAACAATTACGAAGTCATCGATCTGGGCGTGATGGTGCCGTGCGAAAAGATCGTGGAAGCGGTCCGCAAGTACCATCCCGATATGATCGGGCTTTCGGGACTTATCACGCCGAGCCTTGACGAAATGGTCCATGTGGCGAAGACGTTCAAGGCGGAAGGCCTTCGGACGCCGATTATGGTAGGAGGTGCCGCCGCGTCGGCGATTCACACGGCGGTAAAGATCGCCCCCGAATCGGACGCTCCGGTCATCTATTCGAGAGATGCCGGTTCGAGCGCGAGCCTTTTGGAACGCTGGATGAATCCGAAGAAACGCTCGGGATTCTTGAAAGAACTCGCCGCGTCGCAGGAAGCGTTCCGCATGGAAAGCGCACGGCAAAAGGCTTCGACCGTTTCTGTTCCCATCGAGGAAGCTCGGGCCAAGGCTCCTAGCTATTTTTGATGTGGAAAAAGGGACACGCGGGACACGGAATGTGGGAATTTCTAAGCGAACTGTTTTCGTGTGCCATCGTCATTCCTCGGCTTGCTACAATATCATTTCTGTGCCTACCCGGCCAGGGGCATATCAGAGCTTAGTTAGGAGAACTTAGAGCTTAGAACCGTGGATGTCTAGGTTTAGGAAACAGGGACTAGGGATTAGGAAATCTGAAGCGAACAGATTTCTCTCAACTATTAACTATCAATTAAAATCTCAGTTCTAAGTTCTAATTTCCTCCTTCCTTGCAACCACCCCCAGGGCCACGCTGTCCAATGTCATTCCCGTGCTTGTTCGCCGCGGCGGACGCAGACCGGGGAATCTCAGAGATTATCGG
>JBNMGX010000245.1:0-3614 GCA_050872465.1 Hallerella sp. | reverse complement strand
TTTCAGGGAATCCCCAAGAGCGGAAAAACTTTTTCCCGTCCGAACTCGCGTTCCAAAAAGAGCCGCTTCGGTATTCCAGTTCGCACCGACCAGTTCGACGCCGCTTCGGGCATTGGCCTTTTCCGAACGCCTTTCCGAAAGTTCGTCCGAATCTTTCATCCAGACGGAATAGGATGCGTATCCGAACGGGCGAAAAAATCCGGTCCGGGTTTCGCCGCGAATAATCCCCTGATATCGTTCCGACTGAAATTTTTCAAACGACGCTACCCGCACAAAGGAAATCTCGCCGAACGCTTCGCTTGTCCGATGCTCCAGGAAGCTGCGAAAACGCGAAGAGTTCCAGTTCTTGCCATCGCTCAGGCTGCGCCGATATCCCCATTCCGTCCCGAAGAAGAACCTTTCGGGAAGCTTCAGGCTCAGGGAAATTTCATCGAAGCGAAGCGAACCTTCTGTCGAAGCGCTATCCAAATCCCAAAGTTCGCTCAGCCGGTAGGAGTCCCAGTTGCGGACCGCCCCCTGGAAATCGTTTTGCCGAAAGCCTTCCTCTTCGTAATCGCCCGTAACGAGAATCCGAAGCGGCGCGAACCTCTGGGCTTCCGTGCTGTCGTTCGAAAGCAGCCAGCGGTAGGCATGTCCGGAAGGTCCTCCGACATGTTTCGAAAGCATGTTCGTATCGGCCTTGCCGTAATCGATTTCCCCGTCCGCATACAGATGGTTTCCCTGCTGGATACGCATCCGGGCGCCCACTCTGCGAAACATCTTCGGGCGGTCTAGCGTTCCGAGCGAATCCGGTCGCTCAAATTCCTTCCCGCTATCCTTCCGCAAAATTTCCGCATCTTCCGCAGACCATGTCCGCCTCTTAAGCCTAGACGTATCGCTCGCAAGTTCAAACGCGACCACATCCAGCCAGAGATTTTTCCCGCGGTATTTTCCGTCCGCCGCCTTGAGGATTTGCATTCCCTGGG
This sequence comes from Hallerella sp., assembly GCA_050872465.1. Classification (GTDB taxonomy): domain Bacteria; phylum Fibrobacterota; class Fibrobacteria; order Fibrobacterales; family Fibrobacteraceae; genus Hallerella. Next base: position 2,649 of record JBNMGX010000245.1, on the reverse strand, counting down.
AATTGTAGGCGTCAAATTCCACGCGGATTTCATCTTCCGAACCGGGAATGAGCGTTCCCAAAAAGTCGAGGATTCCGCCGGCGTAGTTCACCGTATAATCCACGGCCCGCACGAGCTTTTTCCCGTTCAGGTAAACCGTTTCCGAGCCGGGCACCGCGACCAGATAGGTTTCGGCTGTTCCCGAAGAAAGGAGATAGCCTTTCTGCTCGCCATCGACTCCCCGGAATGTCGAATGGATATGTTCCAGTTCGTCAAATCCGTAAGCGCCCCGGACTTCGGAATGCCCGAGCTTTAATCCGCCTCCAATTCCTAGCGTATTCCGCGAAATCCCCGAAAGTCCCAGCTCCGTTTCGCTCCATGTCATATCGCCTAGATGCAGAAAGGCGCGTTCCGTCTCCACGCGGAAATGAACCTCGTCGATTTCCTGGAGCGTTGCGGTCCGCTCTTCCCCCGCTTCGCGTCCGACATCCGAAAGAAGCGCATCGATATAGACGCCTTTGGTCGCTTCGCCGCGTATCGACAGATGCAGTTCCTGGTTCACCTCGGTCCCGCCGTCCCCCACGATGACCTGCACGGTTTTCGAACCGTTCGTTTCGAGTTTCAGGGAGTCCCGCGAAGCGTCCTGCCCATCCGCCGAAGACGGTTCATTTTTCAGAAACGGAATCCCGCGGAAAACCGGAACGGAGTCCTTGGAGAGTTTCGAATAGCTTTCCACCGCCCACGCTCCCGAAGCCAACAAGAACAGAAATACCCAGATAAGCGGCAAGGACTATTCCCTTGACGGTTCGACCCTGAACTGGCGAGAGGACAAAAGCCTGCGGCCTTCCACGGCATCGACACTCCATTCTCCGGGTCCGAGCAGCTGCGGTGCGATGGAACTTTCACAGGAAGATTCCGACAGGACGCAAAGCGACTTCTGCACGGTATCCGCACCGTTATACCAGATGTGCAGGACCTTGCGATCCGGAACATTCCAGGCGAGCTTCGGCAATTCGGAATAGTAGTGAAGCCGCGTATGGATAGGAAAAACGGAATCCACGCCAAAAGGCGCCTCGCCTACGATATTCCTGCAGACAACACCGGAAAGCATCCTCGTCTCGGTCACGGTTTCCTCTGCCGAAATCTTTTCCGATCCGTCCAGCGCGACATAGACGCAGTGTACGATAAAACACAAAAAGACGACCAGAAAAATAAGAGTCGTCTTTCGGAGATAGCGAAGAGGAGGCAAGCCTTTCACGGCGATACCTAGTGGTGGATCTTGCTCGTATTTTGCGTGAACGCGGGAACGGCTTCCACCAGCTTTTCCACCAGCAGCTTGTTGTAATCCTCGATACGGTTTGGTAGCTTGTTGCCCGGAAAAATCTGGACCAGAAGAAGCGCGTCTTCAACCGGAGCGATATAGATGGAACGCTTCGCTCCCGTATAGGAAACCGAGCGGAATTCGCCCTCGCCGAGCATCATTCCGATTTGCTTGGCGCTTCCAAAAGACGCGGTGCTCAAGACGGCAAGCGGTGTCGTATCCATGCCGATGGAACCGACTTCCGAGATGATGGATCCGTCGCGGTGAACCAGCATGATGTAATCCGCCTTCACGTTCGACTGGTAGGCTTGCATTAAACGGCGAACGCGGTTCGCATCATCGGTATAAACAGTGAAATCGCTCATTCCAGATACCTTCTATCAAGTCTTCTTCTTGGGAATATAGGGGCGGAGCTCGATGTCGTCATCGTCTGAGCCGTCTTCATCCGCGCCAAAAGGCTTTCCAAAGGGACGCGGCTTCGGAGGCTGTTGCGCGGGTCTTCCAAAAGGCGAAGCGCTCTTCTGGAAAAGCCCGCCTCTCCCCGGTTCGCTCGCAGCGGCACGAGACACAAAGTTCGGCATTCGGAACGGTGACGCCGCGGCAGACGAGAGCGTAGAACCCAAATCGGGAAGAGCTTCCGTCGTAGAAGGACGCTCCGGGAATTCCGGCAAGCGGTTTAGGACGGGTTCCGGATGCGGAGCAGGCTTCGCCTGGGCTGCCGGAGAAATGGAAACGCCTTCCTTTCCGTTCAATGTCACATCGTGTACGCCCGTGTTGTGGACGCTGTCCGCCGCCTTGCGCAAAAATCCCTGTTTGACATTAAACCGCTGGATGACGAGCATCGCAATCGCCTTGAGCGTCGTCACGACGCCTTTTCCGTTATGCGCTGTCGCCGGGAAAAAGGGGATCCCTTTCGGATTCAGGAGGGCATTCATCTCGTCCAAGGTAAAGACATTTTCCATGTCGCGCTTGTTGTATTGCAGGACAAGCGGGATTTCGTCGAGGCTCACCCCGTAATCTTCCAGGTTTTGACGCAAATTCTGCAAGCTTTCCAAATTTTCCGCTTCGCGGGAACGCTGGGAGTCCGCCACGAAAACAATTCCATCCACGCCGCGAAGAACGATTTTTCGGGTCGAGTTGTAATAGACCTGTCCGGGGACCGTGTAAAGCTGGAATTTGGTCTTGAACCCCTTGATGTCTCCCAGGTTCAGCGGGAGAAAGTCAAAGAACAGGGTTCTATCGCCTTCCGTTTCCAAGGAGACCATGTCGGTCCGCTTGTCCTGGGGCATTTTCTGGTGGATTACTTGAAGATTTGTCGTCTTGCCGCTCAAGCCCGGACCGTAATATAC
>JBNMGX010000244.1:0-3616 GCA_050872465.1 Hallerella sp. | reverse complement strand
TTGTAGCTCCAGTGAGGCGCGTTGCGCTTGCGGGAATCCAGGGCGAAACGCTCGACTTCCAGGTTCAAAATGGAATCTGGCGAAATCCCGATGGCGTGGGAAAGCGCTCCGAGAATGTCGCCTTTTTTTTCCAGCGGAACGGAAAGCTCTCTGAAATGATAAGCGAAAAGCGGCACGGTCATTCCTTGCAGACGAATGTTTTTGCGGTTTCCGACTGGTTCCCGTTTTCGTCTTTCGCTAGAATCTTGTAGTGATGTTTTCCGGGAAGCATCGGGAAAATGGCCTGGGGAACATCCTTGGAGAATGTAGCCTTTGTCGTGGGAATGCCATCGACAAGTTCCTCGACTTGAACTTCTTTTCCGCTTGTTCCGCTGAGCGAAAAGAAAATTTCGCACTTTTCCTCGCTTGCGGAAAGAATCCGAATCTTTGGCGGAAGTGAAATTTGGATGGAGTCTTCCAACGAGCCTTTTTTCGTGGTGAGCGTTGCCTTCACGATGCTTTCGCCCTGTTCCTTTGCGGTTTCGGGAATGGTGAACGCAAATTGTCCGTTGGCGTTTGGAACGTTCAGATTTTCCGAGGTGAACTTTCCGAGGGAAACGGTTACGGTCGCTGTGGAATCTTCGCTGAAAAATTCGCCTTTCACGGAGATTTCCCCGGATGATTTTTGAATGTCGCTTTTTTCAAAGCGGATAAAGGCGTTTCTGTCGTCCGAAGAAGCGGGAACGTATTCCGCAAAGGCTTCGCGGCAGAGCGTTTCCACATCGCCGGTTGAACATTTTACCCGGATGCGCTTGGTTCCGTAGGATTCCTTGTCGTAAGAAACGATTGCCTGGAATTTCCCGTCGCGGGAAAGTTTCGCTTCGATGCCGTTTACCTGAATCTGGATGCCCGGCTTGCATTTTCCGCTGACGGAGATCTCGGGGCTTGTCGTCTTGGACGGAATCGCGTCAAATTCACACGGTGAAGCCTTGGACAGGCTGTCGAGCGCGGCCTTGTTCTTTTCATCGAGCTTCCCTGAATTTTCCTTGAGCGCGCTTGCGCTGAACGTGCCGGATTTCTTCTCGGACGCGATTTCCTTGGCGAGGCCTTTTGTCCCGGAACTCGGCGTCTTGAATTTCTGGAGACCTTTTCCCTTTTCTTCGACCAGCGTTTCGCCGCCGAGGACTTCGAGAGCCTTGCCGTCTCTGCCCGTTACGAGCATCTTTCCGGATTCGAGCGAAACGATGATGCCTTCCGCGCCGCTTTCGATGAAGCCGTTCGTGCCGCGGATGGCGGCTGTCGCCGTTCCTGTCTTGAATTCGAACTTGTGTCCGTCCTTCTGCTTTTGGACGTCGAAGAAGACGCGTCCCGTGCGGAGATCCACCGTGGTGCCGCTTTCGTTCTGGTTGTTCACCGCCGTTTCGAATCGGATGGTGGTGTTCTCTTCGATGGTGATGAGGCTTCCGTCCGAGAGCGCAATGCCCGCTTCGCTTTCGACCAGGGTGCGGATCAGGTCGTTGCTCTTGACCTTAAGCCCTATCCGCAGCGGATTCCAGCTGTCTCCCGCCTTTTTCTGCACGGTGACTTCGCCTAGGATGTAGCGGACTTTCCCGACGGAAGAGGCGCCTTGCGCCATGGCGGAAACCGCAAAAAGGGTAACGGCCAACGCTGTGCGATTCAGAAATGGGAAAATGTGAAAATCTTTCAAAAGAGGCTCCTTTGTGGCAGAAACCGTGATGTCCCGAATATAGATTTTTATCTTTTTTCGGAATGGAAGTAATTTTCACGAGGTGATTATGGATACAGAAAATTTGGAACCGACAATCGAATACACCGACGAGGAAACCGGTGAAGTTGTCATCAAGGAACTTTCGAAGGAGTTTTTAAGCAAGGGCGCCTGGTCCACGATGATGTTCCTGTATCAGGAGCGAAACGCCAAGACGGGTGAATTCGGAGAACCGAAGGTTTCGATTCGCCGCTACCAGAAGCAGCAGGGCGTTTTTAAGCAGCGCAGCAAGTTCAACATATCGAGCAAGGAACAGGCGAAGTCGATTATTTCGATTTTGCAAAAGTGGTACGAACTTTAATATGAAGAAGAAACCCCGACAACCGGCATTTCAGGTAAATTTTCTTTCCGAAAACGAAAAGGAAGCTTTTCCGTGGAAGGCGCGCTTCGAACCTCTCGCCCGCAAAATCCTCGTCGAGGAAGGCCACTCGGAAAACGTAAACATCGTCATCTGTTCCGACCGGATGGTCCGCAAACTGAACCACGCTTATCGCAAGCTGGACAAGGTGACGGACGTGCTGAGCTTTGAATGGCACGAGGATTATCTGCTTGGCGAAATCTATATTGCGCGCGACCAGGTGAAACGCCAGGCGCCGAAGTTTGGAAATTCCTTTTACACGGAACTGAAACGCATGATTGTGCACGGGCTTCTGCATCTTTCCGGATACGATCACCATACGGCTCCGGAGCGTGCCGTGATGCGTCGCCGCGAAAAGGAAATTTTGGGGCTCGACATTTACCATGCGGGCGAAAAGGGGGCAAAAAAACGGAGGATTAAAAACTGATGCCGATCGTTTCTTGGGTCGATTCCGCAACGCCTTATCTTGTGCTTGCGATTGTCTGTGTCATCCTTTCGGGAATTTTTTCCCTGGTGAAAACGGTTTTCCTGGAACTTTCCGTGACGACGGAAAGCGAGGAGGACGAAAAGCTCGTGACGCAGGTGAATTCCTACGTCGATGCGCCGGGCTTCAACGAGACGGTTTCTATCGCCCGGACGATTCTGAACGTCACTGCCGGCGTTTTGGGATTTATTGCGGCGTATGTGCTGACGCAGGGATTTTACGGCAAGTTTATCCTGGGGATTATTTTGTATGTCATCCTTTCGGGAATCGTCGTGTATTCCTTTGTCATTCTGCTTCCGAATATGTTTGGAGCGCTTCGTCCCGAAACGCTTTCGCATGTGTTGCTTCCGATTTACAGGTATCTGCGGCTTCCGTTTGTCTTGGAAGCGAAGCTCGCGAACAAGCTTTACCTGAAAGTGCACAAGGCTCTGGGCTACAATCCAAAGCTCAACTTCCTTTCCGAGGACAAGCGGGACGCTCTCAAGTCCGACATGTCCGACGACGAGGATGCGCTTGACGAAGACGAGCGCCAGATGATTCTGAACATTTTCGATTTCGTGGAAACGCCGGTGCGGGAAATCATGACGCCGCGGGTCAATATGGTCGCTATCGACGTAACGTCTTCGCTCGAAGAAACGATTCGGATTTTGAACGAAGAGCGCCATTCCCGTGTTCCCGTGTATCGCGATTCTATCGACAATATCGTCGGCATCCTTTTGGCACGGGACTTTCTCGAATGGTACACGGAAAAGCACGGAAAGGAAAAGTTCGACTTGCAGGAACTTCTGGAACCGGCGAATTTCGTGACGCAGCAGAAACAAATCGACGACTTGCTTCGGGAATTGCGCGAAAACGGAAACCAGCTTGCGATTGTGGTCGATGAGTATGGCGGAGTAGCGGGGCTCGTGACCGTTGAAGATATCATGGAAGAAATCGTCGGAGAAATCAAGGACGAGGACGATTTGGAAGACGATGCGATGATCCAGAAATTAAAGGATGGCCGCTATAT
>JBNMGX010000243.1:0-3660 GCA_050872465.1 Hallerella sp. | reverse complement strand
GTGGCTTGAGAAACACAACGAAGCGAAGCTTTTCCGGGAATGCGAGCGACGGCTGACGGACGAATTCCTGGACTGCAAATCGACCTTCGAAAAGTTGGTGATGATGCAGCATTACGGCATCCCGACGCGGATTCTCGACATATCGCTCGACCCTCTTGTCGCGCTTTTCTTTGCGCTCTACCTGGACGCTCGCGGTAGAAAGGACGACAGCGGAGACGGAATCGTTTTGGTTTATGAAGTCCCGGAAAACAGCATCAAGAACTACCATTCCGATGCGGTGAGCGTCGTGTCGAACCTGGCGGTCTATTCGCCCTATGATGATTTGGACGTTGAAAAAATTTGCCGGGCTCATGGAAAGGAGCGGAAGGAGTTCAACAAGGACGATGCCGTGCAGCACTTGCTTCACGAAATCAAGGCGGAGAAACCGTATTTTTTGGACTGGATCAATCCGGACGACCTGTCGTCTGTCTTTTGCGTGCACCCGCTTCTCACGAACCCGCGGATCAAGGCGCAACAGGGCGCTTTTTTGCTCTTTGGGCTGAAAGGCGACCAGCATCATCTGGCGACGCTCGAAAGCAGCAAGCAGAAGGAAAAAATTCGGATGCGGAAAGTTCGGATTCCGCACTCGGCGAAGGAAAATATCCGCGGGGAGCTTCAGCTGCTCGCCCGGACAGTGGATGTGATTTACCCGGACTGGGACGGCGTGAGCGACTACTTCGCCCGGTTCTACGGAAAAAGCGCGGACAATTTTTACAAATAAGGAGAACGAAGATGGCGGATACTTATAAAATTGAATGCTATGTGGAAACGGTTTCGTCCGATGGGAACGTAACGGTTCGCGGCGTGGACGGATATCGGTTGGAAAAGAAAGAGGGTGAAAAGGAGAAAACATATAATGTGTTTTGGAAAGTAAAACCTGAAGATGCTGAAAGTGACAAGGCTGATGAAGTTCTGGTAAAAGTTTTCCCGACTGAGAAAAAATTGAAATTTGACGAAAAACAATCTGATGATAAATCAAAAGGGAAAAAAGGCAAAACTAAAAAGGTTTTTGACAAAGAACTTCAATTTCTTCTGACCGCCAAGGCGAGCCGTTTGAAAGTTTCATTGGATATGGCTTTGGGCAATGTTGATGGAAAAGACAAAGTATTGATTCAAAAGATTTCTTTACTTTAAGGAGAAAAAATCAATGACCAAAAGTGAACTTAAAATTCCGAGAAATTTAAAGCATAAGCCGGTTATTTTTGAAAAAGTCTCTGATGATAGTGATGCCAAATTTTTTTCAATTGGCAAGGCTCAATGGGATAACAATGATTTTTCAATTAAGGTCTTTAGATATGTTAATAATCGATGGTCGCCTCAAAGCGAAGAGATACCTCTAGGAAGATTTTTGAAGATGGCTGAGTTTTTAATAGAATGTATTGATGGCAATTTTGAAGGAAAAAAAATTCAAGATGGGGATTCTTTCGAAGAAAACTTGAAAGACTCGCTTCATAATTTTCGGACTCAGAATTTTCTCGTGTTTAAGAATATTTGCGAAATATTGCAAAAATGGCAAAGGGAGGAATAATCAATGTTTGGCAAATTCAAAATAATGACGATTTTTGTTGGCATGTTTTTGTTGGCGACAACTGCTTTTGCCGACTGGACCGGTTCTACCCGTGAACCGGAAAATTCCAAAAAGATAGACGGCAAGATCTTTTATGTCATTACAAGTGCCGAAGAACTTGCTTGGTTTGCCGAACAGGTGAATAGTGGAAAATCAACGATCAATGCGATATTGGCAAATGATATCAAGTTTAGGGACGATACGAGCAAGACCAGTTCTGTGGAGTGGACTCCGATTGGAAAGGATACGACAGTCATGTTTAATGGAACTTTTGACGGCGCCGGGAAGACGATTTTCGGACTGTATTGCGAGCAAGGGACGTATGCCGGGATATTCGGGGTGACGGACTCGAATGCCGTCATCCGGAACGTGTCTTCACGAAAGGCGTCGATAGATGGGGGTAGATATGCGGGAGGGATCGTTGCCTTTAATGCGGGGACGGTGATGGGCTGCATGAACAGCGGCACGGTCTCCGCCTCCTACAGTGGCGGGATAGCGGGCTGGAACAGAGGGACGGTTACTGGCTGCACGAACAGTGGCGCAGTTTCCTCCTCCTCCTCCGAGTCCAAGTCCTACTCCTACGGTGGCGGAATAGCGGGCAGGAACGGGGGGACGATTTCGGACTGCACGAACAGCGGCGCGGTCTCCTCCTACACCTCCTACTCCTACAGTGGCGGGATAGCGGGCTGGAACAGTGGAACGATTTCGGGTTGCACGAACAGCGGTGCGGTCTCCTCCTCCTACTACTACTCCTGGAGTGGCGGGATAGCGGGCGAGAACGGGGGAACGATTGCGAACTGTAAAAACTTGGGCCAGATATCTTTAGTGGGTCTTTCGGGAGGACTTGTCGGCCGTAATGCTTCCAAGAAATCGCTATCCAACAGCTTCAGCGTAACAGACCGTGTCGGGTACGGGGTTGTCCTTTCCGATTCCGGCACGGTCACCAACTGCTACTACGATTCCGATGTTTTGCCCGGGCTTTCCACCGTTGCCCCGAACTCGGGGATGCACACGTCCGACATGCAGAGCGACCGCTTCGCCTGGGTCCTCAACACGACGAACGGCACGGCTGCGCACAGCGGTGTCTGGAGCCGCGACAGCGTCGGCTACCCGGTATTCGCGGACTCGCTCCATTTGCCCATCTACAAGGTGGTCTTCGACGACAGCGGCGCGACGACCAACCGCTACACGAACTACAAAGGGCGTGTCTCTTTCCCGGCGAATCCCGAGCCTCCCGAGGGCAAGATGTTCAGCGGCTGGTACACGGACGACGGCGTGAAGGTCAAGGCGACGACCATATTCTCGAAGGACCAGACCGTGCATGCGGTCTATATCGACGCGTCCGACATCTACTTCTCCATCCGGTTCTTCGACTCGGACACGACGCTTCTCGATTCGCAGTACGTGCAGTACGGCAAGACGCCGAGCTACAGCGGAACACCGGCAAAAGCTTCCACGGCGCAGTACAGCTACGCGTTCGAGGGCTGGCACGTGGAACCCACCGCCGCCACCGAGGACTTCGACTACTACGCCGTCTATTCGGAGACGCTCCGCTCCTACACGGTCCGCTTCCTCGACTTCGACGGCTCGGAACTGCTGAACTCCACCTATCTCTACGGCGCGACGCCGGGCATCTCGAAAGTCCCGACCCGTCAAAGCACCGTCGCCTACGACTACGCGTTCTCCGGCTGGGATCCCGCGATCGACACGGTGAAGGGACCCGCGACCTACACGGCGCTCTACGACTCGTCGAAGGTCCTGTACACGGTCACGTTCATGGACGGAAGCTCTGTCTTCGCGACTGTTCAGGTACCCTACGGCGAAGCGGCTGTTGCCCCCGGGACGCCCTCGCGCGAAGGCTACAAGTTCGTCGGCTGGAACGGCTCGCTTTCGAACGTCACGGGGAATATGACGGTCTCCGCGCTGTTCGAAGAGCTGGTCTATCGCGAGGTGGTCATCGACCGCGGGGACGACGGCATGGATACGGTCAAGGTCGAGGAGGACGAATGGTTCACGCTCCCCGAAGCCCCGGAAAAGTCCGGGCACACGTTCAC
>JBNMGX010000242.1:0-3663 GCA_050872465.1 Hallerella sp. | reverse complement strand
TGTCATTATCGGACGTGATCCAATAATCTCTCCCCGGTCAAGCCGGGGAATGACATTGGACTGCGTGGCCTAGGGGGTGGTTGCAAGGAAGGGGAAAATCAGAACTTAGAACTGAGATTTTAGTTGATAAGTTAATAGTTGAGAGAAATCTGTTCGCTTCAGATTTCCTAATCCCTAGTCCCTGATCCCCTAAATCTAAATGTGCGCAGCTCTAAGCTCTACGTTCTACCAACTAAGTTCTGAACAGTTCACTTCTAATTCCTATCTTTGCCTTATGCATTCCATCATCAAAATGTCGCGCCCGGGAAACATTTTCATTGCCCTTTTTACGCTCGCTGTCGGCTGCACGATTTCCGGCGGGGACATTTCATTCGCGGATCTCGCAGCGGATATGCTCGCCTTCGCATTCGCCATCGCATTCGGCAATGTCCTGAACGATGTTTTCGATATTTCCATCGACCGGGTAAGCCATCCGGAGCGTCCGCTGCCATCCGGGAAAATTTCCGTTTCCGCTGCGGTTTCTTTCTGTGGCGCAAGCCTCGTCCTCGCCTTGGTTCCCGCTACGTTCCCAAGCATCCATGCCGTTTTCCACATCGCCTTTTACGCAACGCTTTTCGCCACGCTTTTTCTTTACGACCGTTTTCTCAAAAGAATTCCGCTCCTAAAAAACATAACCGTCGCCGCTCTCTGTACAACGCCGCTCGTACGGGCAATCTTTTATCCCGATGCAAACCCTTACCCGCTTTTTGTCGCCATCGGCTTCGCCTTTTCCCTCACGCTCATACGCGAAATCATCAAGGATCTCGAAGACATGGAAGGCGATAGATACGCAAATATCGTCACGTTCCCGATTCTCGCCGGGAAATTTCCCGCACAGATTCTCGCCTCGTCGCTTCTTCTCCTCACCTTTCTTTGCCTTCCCCTCCCCGTTTTCCTGTCCTGGCTTCCCGGGACATTTCTCCTCTTCGCCATTCCATTTTTCCCTCTCTGCCTTTGCATCTTCCGCGAAACGGCCCGTGGGAATTTTCGAAAGGCCCAACGCCTTACCAAAGCCGACATGCTAGTCGGGCTAATCGCTTTAATCGCGACAAGCCTCTGACCGAGCCGTGCCGTCCCCCGCTTTTTTACTAGATTTAAAGTCCACATCAAAGAGGCTTTCATGCTGGATGAACTTCACGAAGAATGCGGCGTCATCGGAATCTACAACGGTGAAAATGTCGCCCGCAATGTCGCCATGGGACTTTACGCCCTGCAGCACCGCGGACAGGAAAGCGCAGGTTTCGCTATCACGAACGGCGAAAAGGTCCGGGTCCGCAAATCGATGGGGCTTGTATCGACACTTCTCCGCGAATACAACGTCGATGACCTTCAAGGCTTTGCGGGAATCGGGCATGTCCGCTACAGCACGACCGGTTCGAGTACGCTCGCAAACGCACAGCCGATTCTCGTGAGCTGCAAATGGGGACAGCTCGCCATCGTCCACAACGGGAACCTGACGAACGCTGCGGAGCTCCGCGCCGAAATGGAAGAGGCGGGACACATTTTCCAGACGACATCCGATTCGGAAATTCTTCTCCACGAAATTGCGCGGACGCAGGCCCCGAACCTCCGCGAAGCCATCAAGAAGTCCGTATCGAAGCTCACGGGATGCTTCTGCATGATCATCCTCACGAAGGACACGATGTTCATCGCCCGGGACGGGTACGCCTTCCGACCGATGTCGCTCGCCAGGCTAGGCAACAGCTGGTGCGTCGCGAGCGAAACCTGTGCGTTCGATCTTCTCGGGGCGAATTACGTCCGGGACATCCAGCCCGGCGAACTCCTGACGATTACCAAGGACGGTCTCCACTCCGAAACCTTCTGCACCAAGGGACGCCGCGCCCACTGCATTTTCGAATACATCTACTTTGCGCGCCCCGACTCCAAAATCTTCGAGCAGAGCTGCGACAAGGTCCGCCGCAAGATGGGAAAGCAGCTCGCCCGCGAATGCCCCGTCGAAGCGGACATCGTCATCCCGGTTCCCGATTCCTCGACAACCGCCGCGCTGGGATATGCCCGCGCATCGGGCATCAAGTTTGAAATCGGGCTTCTCCGCAACCATTACGTCGGACGGACGTTTATCGATCCGACCCAGAATGTCCGCGCCCAGAAAGTACGCCTCAAGTTCAACCCGATCGAAGGCGTCCTCAAGAACCGGAAAGTCTGCGTCGTCGATGATTCCATCGTCCGCGGCACGACCCTCAAGATTCTGTCAAAGATGCTCCGCGACGCAGGCGCAACCGAAGTCCACATCCGCATCGCATCGCCTCCCGTCGCCCACGCCTGTTTCTTCGGGATGGACTTCCCGAATGCAGGTGACCTCGCCGCGGGCAGCATGTCCCCGGAAGAAATCGCCAAGATGCTCGGCGTCGAAAGCCTTGGCTACCTGAGCATCCAAGGCATGAAGGAATGCACCGGAGCGCCTGAAGAATACTGCGCGGCATGTTTCGACGGCGAATACCCGGAATACATCGGCAAGGAAGCCGGCAAGTACAGTTGCGGGTAAATTTCGCACCGTGAAATTTTCCAAAGGTCTTATCGATGGGCTTCCCATCGGCATCGGTTACTTGGCCGTATCCTTTTCGTTCGGAATCGCCGGTTCCAAGGCTCTGTCCTGGCCGCTCGTCACGCTTATTTCGATGACGAACCTCACCTCGGCGGGACAGTTTGCCGGTTTAAAAATCATGGAAGCGGCAGGGACATTTTTGGAGATGGCGCTCGCCACGTTCTTCATCAACCTCCGCTATTCGCTGATGGCCATATCCCTTTCCCAGAAAGTTTCGCCCGATTTTCGAACGCCCGAACGCCTTCTCCTGAGCATCGGCATCACCGACGAAATCTATGCGCTCGCGATGAGTGCAAAGGAACGCGTAACGCCTCTCTACTTCCTCGGTCTCATGACGCTTCCCTACATCGGCTGGTCGCTCGGAACCCTCTCCGGAGCTATCGCCGGCGAAGTGCTCCCGAATATTCTCACCAACGCTCTCGGAGTCGCGCTCTACGGGATGTTCGTCGCAATCGTCGTTCCCAAGGCGAAGTCCCACCGCCCGACGCTTTTCGCCGTCATCCTTTCGATTGCTCTCAGCTTCGCCTTTTTCTATCTCCCCGGACTAAAGAACGTTTCGACGGGTTTTGCCATCATCCTCTGCGCGGTCATCTCGTCGCTTTTCGCCGCCAGGATTTTCCCGGTAAAGGATTCGGCATGAACCTCCACGACTACGCGCTCTATCTTCTGGTGATGGCAGGCGTCACCTACCTCGTCCGCGCCATTCCCTTCGTCCTTCTGAAGAACGAAATCCAAAGCGTCTTCTGGAAATCCTTTCTCGCCTACATTCCCTACACGGTGCTTTCCGCGATGACCGTTCCCGCGATGTTTTACGCGACAGAATCCCGACTTTCCGGAATCGCCGCTCTAGGAACCGCCATCGCCGTCTCCCTTCTCGGACGCGGGCTTGTCTTCGTCGCCTGCGCAGCCTGCGCAGCGGTCCTCCTTATCGACGGGGCAATCCTCTAAGCCTTATCCCTTTTGGGAAAATTTCTGAAAAGGCATTTTTCTGTCCGAAAAGCCGACGGAATTTCAAACATTTACTATCTTGTTGCAAATTCCTTTAAAAAGGCTATACC
>JBNMGX010000241.1:0-3677 GCA_050872465.1 Hallerella sp. | reverse complement strand
GTACAACGACTGCATGCATATAAACGAACCGGGCTGCGATGTGATTTCCCGTGTCGATTCCGGCGAGATTCCGCGGGCGAGATACGAAAGCTACCTGCGAATTTTGAATTCCGGAAAATAGTCAGAGCGAAAAGTTTCCCCATTGGCGGGAAATTCCCAACTGGACCTTGGATGTCCGCAAGCGGGCACCTTCCGAAGGGGAGTCGATCGTTTTGAAAACCGGGACCTCGAACCGAACGCTAGATGCGAACCGGCATGGCAATCGGATTCCCGCATCGAGAACGATTTCCGCATTGAATTTTTGCATCCCGGAAATGTCGCTCCAGCTTTCAAAAACTTTTTTCCGTTTGGATAGAAGATTGAAACTCGGAGCGATTCCTCCGCTTGCAAAGAACCTCTTGCCGAATTTTGCCCGAAATAAAATGGGAACATTTAGGTTGAGTATGGCGGCGATATCGTTTTTATCGAAGGTTTCGTTTCCCGATGTCATTTTGGTTTTGGAGCGAAAATCCAGATAATCCAAATCCAGTCCGGCAAGAAGTGAAAATTTTTCCGAAACGGGAATGTCCAGGCTCGCGCCTGCGGAAACGTTCCATCCGAAATTCGACGGCAAAGCCGTTTCCGAATTTTTCCCGACGAGGATGCCGCTTCCTACTCCGAGGGCCGTTTCTATGCTGGCCAGATCTTTCGCATGAATGCAACCGACAAAAACGATTCCGATAAAAAGTACTTTGCTGAAAAAATGCATTCTAACGATTTCCTTGGACTAGAACCTGTTTTCCGTTAAAGTTTTGAAAATTATTCTTTTCATGATGTGGTCTTGTTGGACTTTATCAAAATGATAAACCTTTTTATATAAAGTAAGTTTTTTTTGAAATAAAACAGAATTCTTGTGATAAAGTCGGGAACTTTTTCTTTGTAAATAAAAAACTGCCGAGAAATCCCTTGAAAACCGGGAAAATTTTTTCCTAAATTAGCTCGCAAAGTAACGCGCAGTGTAACATCGTAAGACCAGTTGCCTCGCGCGTTTTTTGTTTTTAAAGAGGTAAAAATGAATCGCCATCTTTTTCTTTTGCTTCTCGTCGGTTTTCTGTCGGCGTTCCCGCCGTTTGTGACAGACCTCTATCTGCCTTCGTTGCCGTCGCTTGCAAATTTCTTTAAGACGACACCTTCGCTTGTGCAGATGAGCCTTACGATGAGCATGCTCGGACTTGCGCTCGGGCAGCTCTTTGTCGGACCATTGAGCGATAAGTATGGGCGGAAGCGGCTTCTCCTTCTTTCCCTTGTCGCGTTTGTCGTTTCGACTGTCCTGTGCGTCTTTTCTCCGAACATCCTTCTATTCGACGCGTTCCGCCTGTTGCAGGGAATGGCCGCTTCGGGCGGAATCGTTATCGCCCGCGCGATGGCGACGGACAAGTGCCGCGGAAAGGTCCTGACGAAATTCCTCGCAGTCGTGAGCGCGATTAACGGGGTTGCCCCGGTGACGGCTCCTGTTCTCGGAGGGATAATCTTGAGCTTTGTGGATTGGCGGGGGACTTTTGCCGTGCTTCTCGTCTATGGATTTGCGTTGCTTTTCGGTTCTGCGCGAGTCTCGGAAACTCTTCCCGAAAGCCGTCGCAGCCACGCTCCGCTGCTTTCTACGTTCAAGGCTTATGGAAATGTCTTGAAAAATCCTTCGTATCGGCTGTATCTCTTGCTGTATGCGGTTTCCGCATGGGTCCTTTTCGCCTATATATCGGCTTCGCCTTTCATCTTGCAGCAGGGCTACGGGCTTTCCCCGATGGCGTTCAGCTTTTGCTTTGCCGTGAATGCGATTGCTATCGGGCTTGGATGCGCTGTCGCCGGAAAGGGGAGCGAACGGAAGATGATTCTCGCCGGCGGAATTTCTCTATGCGCTTTTGGCTTCTTGACGGCTTTGGTGCTTCATTTCCATGCGCCGCTTTTTGCTGTCGAGGCTTGCTTTGTCTGTCTATTATTTTCGTTTGGGCTTTTGCAACCGCCATCGACATCGCTCGCGCTAAATTCCGAGCGGAAAAATGCGGGAACAGCGTCCGCGCTTCTCGGGGCTTCGGGATTTTTGATGGGCGGAGTGGTTACGCCGCTCGTCGGTCTTGGCGACATTTTCCGCTCGCTGGGAATGGCGCTTTCGACCGGGGCGGTCTTTACGCTTTTAATGGCTGTTCTCGCTTATCGGAATCTTGGGCGTTAATCTTTAATTGTGAAATCATTCGATCTGTACTCCCATCAAATCGAATTTTTTTCCTCGGTTTTCCACAAAGAAATTTCCGTTTTTATAAATACAAGCTTTTGCCTGCTTTTTTGCGGTTTGTCGAGTTCTGTGGATTGCCAATGTCGAATCCGTTGAAGCGTCGTCAATGTCGAATGCCATGTAGTCTATATCCATCCAGTCTCCCGTGATGGTTAGACGTAAAACATGATAGCCTGAATCGAGTTTCACTTTGGTGGAAACCGAGTCAAAAGAGTCAAATTCACCGTCATTGATCACTGTTTTTGGAACTTTGATGGTGTCGGAAATATCTGCACCGTTTACTGAAAGCTTAAAGCCGGCTGAATCATTGTTGGATGCGACGAATGCGGTCATTTTGTAAATACCTGTTTTTTTTGCATGGACGCTGTATTCGAGCCACTCGTCTTTCTGGTTATAGCCGACGACAATTCCGAAAGATTTCTGGTATATGTCTACGCCGGTTTCTTTGCGATAGTCGCTGTCGCCTCGATTCTTTGAATCCTTGTCGTAATAGGAATCGTTGCCGTCGCCGACGCCTGGAATATCAAAATCTTCGGCTTCGATTTTTCCTGGAATTTCGAAAGCTTTGCCTTTGAACGGCTTTTGCGGAACAGGGATGACTGGCTTGATATTTGCATGGCGCAGCATCATTTCTGCATAGCGGAGCCCAAATTCTTGATAGGATTCACTGCTGAAGTGGTAGGCGTCCTTGCCGTTTCCCTTAAGACCCGTAGATTTTACCACATAGGTGTTTTCCATAATGTCCGGAAGGGCTGCGACTTGGTTTAACGCAAAGCCATAGCAGCATCCGCCCGCTTCCGCATCTTCCATTTCTCCGGCAAGAAACGGAATTGTATCGGCGCTTAAGTTTAGTGCGGTTAGAATATCGTCGCGCGTCTTCTTGACTTCCTTTTTCCAGTCGTTGCCATTCATTGCTCCCGATTCGCCTTGGTGAAATATGAACCCCTTGATGACGCCAACTTCCATTGCTTTTTTTGCCACTTCGACAATTCGCGCATGGGCATTACCGGTTGGGCCGTAATCCTTTGCCCAGTTTACTAGCCAGTTTGCTTCCCCGGAAAGGTATGTGTCGTATTTGTCCTTGTCGAAAAGTTCAATTTTTGTTCCGCCTACGGCGACGGGAATAATGCCGATTGTTACATCGGGAAGCGAGTCTGCCAGATAACGTCCAAACCAGTCCGCGATGGAAAGTCCTTCGTTGCAGTGGAACATCGGGGGAATGGCCGGGTAGATTTCTCCCACAACCGGTCGATTAATCGAGCTTCCATTGGCGAGTCCTGTTGGATGGAAAACCCCGTTGCAGGCGGTCGTTGCGAACATTTTGTAGCGAGGGTGTTCCACATTGTCAATTTTATCGCGAATATCGCCTGCACCCGCCATATTGGATTGCCCGTATGCAATATAAATG
>JBNMGX010000240.1:0-3689 GCA_050872465.1 Hallerella sp. | reverse complement strand
TTTTTTCGATGTCGTCGGCGTTGATGGCAATGACCAGCTCGGCCTGATCCTTCAGATTCAGCAGCATCCGGACCTTGCTGTCTGGCAGAAATCCGGGAAGCACCCGGGAAGCATGGTAATCATCGAAGAGCTTGCCGCCGAATTCCATGTAGAGCTTTCCGCCGAACTGGGCGATCCGTTCCGCAATCTTTTCGGACTGCATCTTGAGGTAGGCGTCGTTGTCAAAACCGATTTTATACATAAGCGAAAACCCTTGATTTGGGCACAAATATAGTTTTTAACGGAATTTTGGCGGTCATTCCGAGGTGGGGCGAAGATGTTCAAACTCTGCAAAGAATCAGGCAAGAGACTTCGATTCGCTACAAAGTTATTCCCGTGCTCGTTACAATGTCATTCCCCATGTCATTCCCTTGCCTGACAAGGGAATCCCTATTTATGCAGGAGATTACCGGGTCTATGCCCGACGTTCAGAGCTTAGTTGAGAGAACTTAGAGCTTAGAACTGCTGATATTTAAGTTCTCGGGACGAGTTTAGCGGAACACGGGACGAGGGTATTCGAAACGAACTGTTTATGTTCGCTGGCATTCCCCGGCTTGACCGGGGAATCTAGATTATCGGGTCAAGCCCGATAATGACATTTGAAGCGAAATTGTCGGGGCTAAGTTCGGTAATGACAGACCGGATAACGGCAGGGAAAGAAACGGAAATTCCGGATAGGCGGCACGAAAATGGTATTTTTGGAATCGTATGAGCGAATGGAAAGATGTCAAGCTGGGTGAAATCTGTTCCTATGGGAAGGAGCGTATAGGCGTAGCCTCTTTGACCAGTGCTACATACATATCTACGGAAAACATGCAGCCAAATCGCGGAGGCGTTGTTTTGGCTTCCTCGATTCCTGATAAGGGCTGTGTGGTTGCGTATAAAAAGGATGATGTCCTGATTTCAAACATCCGCCCGTATTTCAAGAAAATTTGGCAGGCCTCTCATGACGGTGGCTGCTCGGCTGACGTTCTTGTTTTTAGAAATCGGGAAAATGTCAATGCGAAGTTTCTCTACTACTCGTTAAGTGCGGATTCTTTTTTTGATTATAGCATGGCTACAGCCAAAGGCACAAAAATGCCTCGGGGGGATAAAAATTCCTTGATGGAATATGGTGTCAAGCTTCCCCCTCTCGCAGAACAGAAGCGCATCGCGGAAATCCTCGGGAGCCTCGACGACAAAATCGAGCTGAACAACAGAATCAACAGGAACCTGGAGGAACAGGCGCATGCTCTCTTCAAGAACAGGTTCATCGACTTTGAACCGTTTGGCGGAAAAATGCCGGAGGATTGGATAGTTGGAAAACTTTCAGACCTAGGAACCATTGTCGGCGGCGGAACACCGTCCAAAGCCAAAAAAGAATATTACACGAATCATGGAATCGCTTGGATCACCCCAAAAGATTTGTCGTTGCATTCCAACAAGTTCACATCAAAAGGTGAAATCGATATTACTCAAGAAGGCTACGGCAACAGCAGCGCAAAGTTAATGCCGAAAGGTTCTGTTCTTTTTAGTTCAAGAGCTCCTATCGGCTACATTTCTATTGCGCAAAATGAAGTCTGCACGAATCAAGGCTTTAAATCCGTAGTTCCGAAATCAAATGTCGGAACGCCCTACATCTATTTCTATCTCAAAACCCATACAGAAGAAATAGAAAATAAAGCTTCAGGCTCAACCTTCAAAGAAGCCTCCGGCTCTCTAATGAACAGCCTTGATGCAATAATCCCTCCCGATGAAGTTCTTGACGCGTTTAATGCTCTATGTAATCCAATTTTTGAACAACAGGAAAATCTGGAAAAAGAAAACCAACGACTAACAACTCTCCGCGACACCCTGCTTTCCAAGCTGATGCGCGGCGAAATGGCAAAAGGCGCAGCAGTTTAAACCGATAAATTTCCATTTAAAAGGAAAAAGGAAGCGTTGCCGCTTCCTCGTTGGATGCTTTTAGAAGGATTGTTCTTGGAGTATTTTGGGGGATTGTTTTTTGGAGAGCTTCCCGGCGAGCGCGAGGACGGCGGAAACCGCCATGGCGGTCATCGTCGGGCCGATCGGGGAATTGCCTGCGAACTGGTAAATTCCGAAACCGAAAGCCCACGCGACGAGGTTCCACACTGGGAGCGGGCGTTTCACGATATAGTGGGAAACGACGAAGACGGCTGCCATCGGCGCGAAGACGGAAGCGATGAGATAGAGAAAGTCCGCGTAGCGGTCGATGATTCCTGAAGCGGAAAGAAGTACGCCGAGTGCGCAGACGACAACGCCCACGATTTTCGGGTTCAGCTTGCCGCAAAGCGTCCTCGCGGATTCTCCGGCGGAATAGGCGTCGAGAAATGTCGTGGTGACGGTCGAGAAGACGACGATAAGGATGCCGGGAATTCCTAGTCCGACGGAAAGGATTGCCGTGGAGAGGTTGTCTGCGCCGGAAGAGGCGATGAGGATGCCGATGGCGTACATCCAGATGCTGACAACCGTATAGACGATTGCCGAAGTTGCTGTTGCGGCAAAAGGACGCTCGGCGTTTTTCGTGTAATCCGAAACGAGCGGAAGCCAGGAAAGCGGCATCGCGACGGAAAGTTCGAAGGCAGCCCAGAAGGAAAGCGTTTCCGTGGCGGTGTTCGAAGCAGCGCTTGCGGAACCGAAGAGCTTGAAGGTGAGAATCGCGACGAGGACGGCGAGAAGCGCCATGGCGACTGTCGCGATGTGCGCCGAATTCTTCAGCCCGATGAAAATCCAGATGGCGACGAGAACCGCAAGCACGGTGGAAAGAACCGTGGCGTTAAGCGAATTTCCAAGGCCGCTGAGTGCGGAAGTTCCCTGCGCAATCATCACGGAAGTCCACCCGATGAGCTGCAAGAGGTTTAGCAGGGCGAAAAACTTGGCGCCGTTTTTCCCGAAAGCGGAAGCGGTCGAGTCCATCGCGTTGAGTCGCGCCTTTGCGCCGATAAGCCCGACGGCAAAGAGGAGCGCTCCACCAAGAAGATGTCCGAGAATTAAGGCCGCCCAGTTGTTTCCGGACTGGAAGCCCGCTTCGATTTCCGCGACAGAGACCGCTGCGCCGAACCAGATGAGACCATTAGCAAAAATGCCTGTACCTTGACGATTCATTATACCTCCGCAGGAATTACCCTGATCAGGTTTTCGGGTTTGTTCTCAGCATCCGCACACCGTGTGCGGTAGCACCCCGAATGAGTGCGCCAAATATAGAAAATTTTTGAAAATGAGGAAGCCGTGCTTAAACTAGCGGACATCTAAGCTTTTGGGAAACGGTACGAGGAATACGCTTTGCGAGACATGGGATGAAGGAGTAGTTCGAGGACGTCTAAGCTTGGTGACCAGTGGTCAGCAGTCAGTGATCAGAACCGCGGACGTTTAGATTTTTGGAGGCGATACACGGTACAATGTCATTCCCTGACTTGTTATAATGTCATTCCCGTGCACACCATGCTGTCATTCCCCGGCTTGTCCGCCACGGCGGACGCAGACACGGGAATCTCTTTTCGGAGATTACCGGGTCAAGCCCGATAATGACAGGTTAGCGAGCTGTTTGCCGCTTATAACTAAGAACCTATCCCTAAATAGCTTTAGCTTTCTTCAGGGCGATGATGCCCGCGGCAAGGTGTAGGAGAGCGGCGTAAGACAGCACGGTCTTC
>JBNMGX010000239.1:0-3722 GCA_050872465.1 Hallerella sp. | reverse complement strand
ATTTTAAACGACGTTGTTCGCACCGGAATCTCTTCGCTCGCCTCGAAACTCACGAAGGGAATCACGCCGTAGTTCGCAATGCTCGTTCGGGAAATCTGCAGATAGACGAAATCGCCCGGGGAGAGCTTTTCAAGCGGGAAATGCGCCGTCTGCATTTCGTTGTCAAGCCCGAGTTCCGTCGCATAGGTGATGTAGGCGCCGGAAAGCGAAACCTTCGCCTTGAGCGTCATCGTCGAATCATAGATTTCCAGAGCGTTCAAATAGATCCGGTCGAATCCCGGGAGAAAATCGAACGAAAGTTCCGAATAAAGCCCTACGCCGCGCGTGTCGAGAATGTCAATCAGCTTCTGGGTCGTCCTCACCCAGGCCTTGTCCTTGTCCGCACGGAGAGCCTCGCGCGCATAATGCACCACCGCCGGGAAATTTTCCGACTTCGCCTTTTCCGTATAGTCCCTGTTCACGAGCGAAGCGAGAGCCACGGGCCGCATTTCCACCGGGTCGATCTTTTTCTGGAGAGTCCGGTTGTCCGCCTTGCCTAGAAAAGCCTTCGACGCCGAAAGGAAGCTCTTGATATCCTCGTCGTCCGGATGCATCAAAAGCGCATGGGACAGGGACTTTTCCGCCTGCACGAAGTTTTTCGAATAGAACTGCGCCTTGCCGCGACTTGTCCACACGCGGTAGTCCGAAGATCCGACGGGGAGCGTTTCCTCGCTGACGGCAAGCGCTTCAGGATAGCGGCCCATAAAAATCAGCGCATCCATCAGGGTCAGCCCCAGATCGACATTCACCCCGAAACGCCTTTTCGTCGCATAGAGAATCTCTACCGCTTCCGCATAGCGGTCCATTCCCATGTAGGTTTTCGCGAGATAGACGCCGAGACGCGTCGACGGCTGCTTATCGTAAAGGTTCTGCACCACGGCAAGCGACTGGTTCCTCTGCCCGAGCCCCCACAGCGCATCCGAAAGGTTGATGACATATTCCGGATTGTTCGGCGTATAGCGAAGCGCCATTTCCGCATACTTCCGAGCCTCGCCGTAATCCATCATCGCTTCGTACATTTCCCCGAGAATGGAAAGCAGGCGACCGTTTTTCCGCACAAGTTCCATCTCGCTCAGAAAATGGTTCACGCCCGGGCCGTAAAGTTCCTTCATCTGGTACACAAAGCCGCAATTGATGAGATAGAGAGGCTCGGTCGGATCCATCCGGTTCGCCTTTTCAAAGTAGGAAAGCGCGACAAGGGGCTGCCCGTCCGCAAGACGCAGAAGCCCGACCTGGTTCACCACCGCAGCCTGGAATTTCCGGGACTTTTCATCGGTCAAAGCTTCCGGCTTTTCTCCGAGCGATACACCGTCGATTGCGCGTTCGAGAATCTTCGCATATTTTTTGTAAAGGATTCCCTGCGCCCATCCTGCCACGAGGATTCCGCGTCCGCCGTCCCAGAAATAGCGCCCGACATATTTAAATTCGTATCCATCGATGACTCGCTCGCACGTAAAGTTCTGCACAAACCTTTCGGCGTTGCCTCCGCGGACACGGGCAGTTTCGAGCGAAGGCTCGTCGGGATTTACGCCTAGCCGGATAAGCAGAACCTTGAACAGGTCCTGCGCGCTCACCTCGCCCGGATCCACAATCGTCCCATAGACAAAGAACGCCGTCTCCTCCGACATGTCCGCCAGCACCAGGTCGGGGTCACCGTTCTGCGCCGCGACGCTTTCCCAGTTGTGCCAGAGGGAATCTTTCGATTTAAACACGTAGCCGAGAGATTTCGATTCGTAATGCGTCACCGTCTCTTTCGAGAACTCCTTTTCGCGAACGGAATTTTTCAAGGTTTCCGAAAGAGCAAACCCGGCAAAGAACTCTTTCCATTCCTTTCCAAAAGCAGCGCGATCCGTCGAATCCTGGGCGGAAAGCGAGAGAAAGAAAACGCGGCCCCCCGCCGAAGCGACAAAGCCATCCGAAAAAAGATACGCATCCGAAGCGCGTCCCGCCGTTTCGAAAAAGGCTCCGGTCATTCCCAGCTCTTCCCGCGGCGAGACATCCGCATAGAAAACGCTCCGAAGGGAAAGCCCGCGCCCCTGCATCTCGGCACGCGCACGGTCCATCACGTCGGGAGATTCCCCGGGAGCAAGAAGGATCGAAAGGATTTCGGCACGGCGTCCCGTCTTCGCATTGAAAAATTCAAGCGGAGCCGTCGCATCCGAAGGGTCGCTCACTACGTCCCAATCCCCTCCGGGAAGCCGAAAGGAAAAATCCGCCCGTTCAAAATCCAGGACCCGGACCTGCGACTTTTCACCGAACGAGACGCCTTCCCGCGAAGCCTTCGCCAATGCGCCATTCGTTTTTCGAACACTTTCGCGAGCCTCCCCGCCCAAAGCGCCATCGGGAGAACCAGCCCGATCGGAAACCCGGACGGGAATTTCGGGATGCCCCGCACAGCCAAAAAAAATCGCCGATAAAACGGAAAAAAACGCCACGGTAAATTTCATCTTCATCACCATTTTTCCCTGTAAGGTATAAAAAAGCGGGTTTTCGACCTCGCCACGCAAGCGAATTTTAGTAAATTTCAGTCAGCTAAAATCCCCCGCTTGCGGGAGATGGCAGATTCACAATCAAACAAAGGATCCTAAAATGGCTCTTAAACTCGGTATCAATGGTTTCGGCCGCATCGGTCGTATGGTCTTCCGCGCTGCTGTGGAAAACTTCTCCAAGGACATCACCGTTGTCGGTATCAACGACCTTCTCGATGTTGACTACCTCGCCTACATGCTGAAGTATGATTCCGTGCACGGCAAGTTCAACCACGAGATCAAGACGGAAGGCAACTTCCTCATCGTCGATGGCAACAAGATTCAGGTGTTCGCGGAAAAGGATCCGACCAACATTACTTGGGGAGCCCTCAATGTGGATGTCGTCGTTGAATCTACCGGTTTCTTCCTCACCGACGAACTCGCCCGCGCACACATCAAGGCCGGTGCGAAGAAGGTCATCATGTCCGCTCCGTCGAAGGATGCGACCCCGATGTTCGTCTATGGCGTAAACGACAAGACCTATGCAGGCCAGGACATCATCTCCAACGCGTCCTGCACCACGAACTGCCTCGCTCCGATTTCCAAGGTCCTGAACGACAAGTTCGGCATCAAGCGCGGTCTCATGACCACCGTCCACGCTGCAACCGCTACGCAGAAGACCGTTGACGGCCCGTCCAAGAAGGACTGGCGCGGTGGCCGCGGCATCCTCGAAAACATCATCCCGTCCTCCACGGGTGCCGCCAAGGCTGTGGGCAAGGTTCTCCCAATGCTCAACGGCAAGCTCACCGGTATGTCGCTCCGCGTTCCGACTTCTGACGTTTCCTTCGTTGACCTGACCGCCGAACTCGAAAAGCCGGCGACCTACGAAGCGATCTGCGCCGCGATGAAGGAAGCTTCCGAAGGCGAACTCAAGGGCATCCTCGGCTACACCGACGAGGCCGTTGTTTCCTCCGATTTCCTCGGCGACACCCGTACCTCCATCTTCGACGCAAAGGCCGGCATCGCTCTGACCGACACCTTCGTCAAGGTCGTTTCCTGGTACGACAACGAGATCGGCTACTCCAACAAGGTTCTTGAGCTCATCAAGCACATGTACAGCGTTGACCACGCCGAATAATCTCAAAGCATAATCAAATCCGCGCCTTCGGAAAAACCGAAGGCGCGGATTTTTGTATGTGTGCATAGGCATTGGCT
>JBNMGX010000238.1:0-3724 GCA_050872465.1 Hallerella sp. | reverse complement strand
GTTTCGTAGTCCAGAGCGCCCGCCAAGGAAAGCGTTCCCGTCTTGGAATCCAAGAGGAACATCCCGGGGACGGAACTCGAAACGATTTTATAGGAAAGCGTCGAGAATTTCGGATTCAGCGTATCCGGGTCAAAGCCCAAAACAGCTCCGATTTCCGTTCCGATCAAAGCGTCTTCCCTGACAAAAAATGTCGTATCGGAAAGAGTAGGCGTTTCGTTCACATCGAGGACGCGAATCGTCACCGTGACCGTCTTCGAATTCAAGGCGCCGTCCGTCGCATAGACTTTTAACGTGTAGAGCGTATCGCCGGATTCGTAGTCGAGAACGGCCTTTTTTACCGTAATCTTTCCCGTCGCGGAATCGAGCGCAAAGATGTCGCTATCGCCGGAAGCTACGCGGTAACGGACGATATCGCCCACGTTCTTGTCCGTCGCACGGACTTTTCCGACAAGGGTTCCGACCGGGCTGTTTTCCGAAACGGTAAATTCATAGCTCGTCTGGTCGAATTCCGGAGGAACATTATCGTCTGCGTCCTTTACATACAAAGTAAAGTAGCCTTCGCGTTTGTTTCCGGAAAGGACGGCCCCGCTCATGTTGAAAACATACATCCGGAAGCTTTCGTCCCCTTCAACGATTCCATCCGTCACCGGCGTCACCTTGACAGAATTTGTCGGGAGAGTTTTCCCTTTCTTGAACGAGACGACCCCCGAATCCCCGGAAACGATACCGTTCGAGACCGTGCAGACCGGCATCCCCGAAAGGTTGAAGTCCGCCTTGTTCGCGAGCTTCTTCGCATTGGCATTCGCTTCCGAACTTAAAACAAAGCAATAGTTGAACGAAACGTCCGTAATCGGGCTGACCGAGAGACGGATAGGCACTTCCTGCGCCTTGTCGTTTTCAAGGAACTTTCCACTGGCAAGCGCGGTCGGGTCGATATCGAGCAGCGGCGGGTCAAAGGGGACGTAGCGGAAATCCTTCGCCGAGAAGTCCGCATCGATAAAAATCGACTTGGCAAGGAACTGGCCTGCAAAATCCGTGTGCTGGGCAATCTGAATCGATCCGCCCGAAATGAAAGTTCCCTGGATATGTTTTTGCCCGGCGCCCATGCGCAGATCGTTCGGCGTATAGAAGAGAAGGTTTCCCTGGTAATTCGCATTTTCGACAGCCGTAATCTTCGCCGTATTCCAAGTGGAATCCAAGGCGTTCCAGTCGTCGAGCGATTCCGCGACAGCCACCGTGATGTCCGTACCGACCGTGGAACCCAGATCCAAAATCGAACCTTCCACAAAGACCTTTGTCAAGCGGCCCGCTGGTGGCATCACCACGACAAGACTCCCGTTGTTGCCAAAGGAAATGGACTTTACAAAATAATTGAAAGAAGCGGAATCCGTCGTCGAATAGGGCGGGACAAAGATGTAAGCCTTTTTGCCGTACGCCGAAATTCCCGGATGATACTGGACCGTCTTCAAGAAGTCCCGGTCAATTTCGGGAACGTCGAGCGTCGTCTCCACCAGCGGAACGATATCGCCGCTTGCACATTCCGCATCCGACAGCACCTTTCCGTTTCCGTTCGCAAATCCCTCCTGGGCGTTTTCGTTAGATCCTCCGCCGAGGCAGTAGTTTCCCCGGAAAACATTCGAGCCTTTTCCGTCTGAAGACGGCGCAAACGAGCCTTTAAAGCGCACCGGTCCCGTCATCAGCGTGTCACCGCCCGTATTGTTCTGGAAGCTCCCGCCGAAAAGCACCGGACCGCCCAGCGCATGGTTCGAGTTTCCGCCCATTCGGAAATTGCCCGTTGCGCTCCCCGAATAGCCGACCGTATCCGTAATAAAGACGTTCTGGCCCAGAAAGACAAGCCCGGTCCCATCCGAAAGCCCGGTCGCAAAGAGCTTGTACTTGACCAGCAGGTTCCAGGTTTCCAGCTGCTCCGCGGAATCGGCGGGATTCGCAATCGAATAGAAACGCAGCGGAAAGACCGTCTTTCCGAAAGTCGTCTCGCTCCAACCGGAAACCGCAAAAAGGCTCAGGGCAAAAAAAGCCCACCCGAATTTCTTGATACTGGCCATACACTCATCCTCAATCCACACACATCGACGTTTCTTTGCGATGCATCCATAACAAAGATAAATCTTTTTATACATTATTTCAATTTGTTTACACGGTTTTTGCACTTTTTATGGCAAAAAGTTCTGTTTTTCCGGGAAAGCCACCTTTTTTTCCGATTTTTTCTATATTTGGAAATCCCTAGACCCCAATCAATGACTGTTTGCGGGCACCCCGCCAGAGCGAAAGCAGCAACGGACTTGCGAATTTTTATGTGACTGGGTAGTCTAGGGATTTTTGTTTTGTGAGTTTTGCAAGCCTTATGATTCTCTGGACGCTCCGACACACCAAGCCTTACAACCCGAACGACGTCTGCTACGGACAATCGGACTTCGACGTTTCACCGTCCTTTGAAAGGGAATTCCCGCCGGCGGTGGCCGTGCTCAAAGAAAAGTGCCGGGCGAAAAGCCTTTACGCAAGCCCGCTCAAACGCTGCTACAAGCTCGCCGAAAAAGCTTCCGAAGCTCTGGGACTTCCGATCGAAACCGAAGACGCTCTGCGCGAAATCCATTACGGCTCCTGGGAAAACGTCAAGCTGTCCGCGGCGCCCAAGGAAGAAATGGCGGCCTGGAAAAACGACCTGCGCGGCTACAGGTTCCCCGGCGGCGAATCCTTCCGCGATGTCGATGTCCGCATCGGACACTTTATCCGGAAAATCCTCGACAAGCCCGAGGTCCTCTTCGTCACCCATGCAGGCGTCATCGGGGCGATTGAACACTCCATTTGCGGCGTCCCCGACGAAGACTTTATCGAAGGCGAATTTCCCTATGCGATGGTTACACGCTTTGAAATCCACAAAGCGGCGGACGGTACGCTCAAAGGCTCGTTCGAAAAGCTCTACGGCGGAATTGAGCAGACGTCGCTCGCCGAAGCGATCCGGGAGTTGTAGAGGTGTTGATAATTTAGTTGGTAGTTAATAGTTGGAAGGAATCAGGAGACAGGAATCAGGAGACAGGAATTAGGAATTAGGAATGCGGAATTGACTGTCTAGCGGACTGTAAGTTGTCAGGAATCAGTTGTTTGAGGGAAGCGGGACACGGTGGGAGAGAAGCGGGAGATCTTAAACGGGATGAGGGCGTCCGAACGGACTTTTACTTCGACATCATTCACCAGCACGCTCTACTTGTCATTGCCGGGCATAGACTTTGTTGCTGTCATTATCGGGCTTGACCCGATAATCTCTATCCCGTATAAATAGATTCCCGTGTCTGCGTCCGCCACGGCGGACAAGCACGGGAATGACAGTACGCGGAAACAGTTCGTTTAGAAACACCGCATCCCGTGTCCCGCTTAGCTCTTCCCAAAAGCTTAAACGTCCTCGGACTATTCCCTAATCCCTTAAGCCTAGACGTCCGCAGTTCTACATTCCCTCGTCAGGAACGACAGAAAACCGGTAGGAATCGCGGCAAACCGTAGAGCGCAGCAGTTTATCGACAATCTGCCGAGAAGTCATATATTGCCGGGAAAACTTGCCGTCGTCTTCGATGCACTTGATAAATTTTAGCGAGTATTCGTCATCAACTATCGCGCCCTCGTCTTCGTAGCCTTCTTCATAGATGGTGGCCATTTTGGATCCGTCTATCATTTCAAAGAAGAATCCCATGAGACCGCGGTACGGAAC
>JBNMGX010000237.1:0-3762 GCA_050872465.1 Hallerella sp. | reverse complement strand
TCCGTACGGCGGTATTCGCCGGGAAGGTAAGACTGTTCTCCTCCGATATTGACGCAATGCGGCTGCGGGAATTCCACCAGGGAAATCTGGTAGATGTAGGCGCCCGTGCCGAGCTTTCGACCGTCCTTGGAAACCGGATAGGTCTTGACGCTTGCCGCTATTCGACCCGTTCCAACCTTATCGGTACAAACCGAATCTGGCGCATTTGATTTTGTGATGGCATTGAACTGTTCAAGAGAAAGTCCTTGCGTGTATTGGCTGACAAAATGTCCCAAATGGTCAAAGACTCGGATCGTCGCTGTAAAGGCCTGGTCCGTCACAAACGAGAAGCTCACGCAGTTTTCGACACCTTTCGAAGTTGCGCAGCGCGCTTCGGAAACGTCACCAGTCGTTCCACCTTTTTTCTTCGTCTTCGAATTGACGACCAGCTGCGAAGCGGGAGATGTTCCACTACCCGGAGCTTCTGTATAATACTTGAGCGAATCCGCAATCCACTGGCTCGGATTTTCCGAATTCGCATAGCTGTCGGGAAGCGGAGAGATGATAATTTCACCCGTCGCGTCATTCGAAAGTTCTCCGCCGCCAAGCTGCCCGATATCGAACGGAGGGCGTTCAATGGTATTGTCCGCCGGAACAACCACCGTCGAAGTTCCCATTGAAATCGAAGTTACAGGTCCCCAGCTCTAGGTATCGACCGGCTTGAGAGTCGCCGAGAAAATCTGGAAATTATTTGGCGAATAGAAGCGGTTCATCGCCGAAGAACCATCGACTTCGCTAGGCGGGAAGTTAAAGGCGAGCGAATCGCCCTTTGCCGGGTTCTTGGTGACCGTGCAGCCCGCATCAACGCAAAGCGATCCGACAATTTCATATTCATAACCTCTTGACGTTCTAGTCACGTACTTACAGCCTTCAATCTTGTAGGCCAGCGTATCGAGAGATCCCAAAGCATTTCTCCGCTTGGCGAGAATCGGGAAAGAGCCTCCGTTAGAAGCGGCGATCGCGGCAATCGAATTTTCGTGCAACGCTGTGTTCAGATAGATGTAAGTATTCAAGCGACCTTCATCGTTCGCCAGGAGTTCCGCTTCGAGGATACGCGGTTGACCGTAAGCGGAAGCGGCGACTTCGGCAAGGTTCGCACGAATGTAGAGGTTCGAACCGTCCGTCTGTCTGTCCGCATAGAAGAAGTGCAAGTGATGCCAGGAACCGTCCGCCCACTGGCCGTCCGCCCCGCAAGCGTTCTTGCCCTGCTGCACCGAGGCGAGAGGTTCGCCCTCGTGGCATCCGTGGTTATTCATCGCGAGCTGGCGGATATTTACCACGCCCGGAGTCGCCAGGTGCGTTCCGCCCAAATCAACGACAAGCACGCCATCGACGAAAATCCACATATCGTCGTCACCGGCAAACTCAAAAATTTCCTGGTTGGTTTCGTCGGTGTTGTTCTGTTTATAGTACTTGAAGTTCGCGTAGCCCATCATCGTGAAGTTGTAGTTGCGAAGATGCTGAGCACCGAGTACACCGTGTGCATTCGCAACATTCACCGCCGCATCCACGGAAAGACCGCGTGCGCCACCGTTCTGATTCCACGCATTGCAGAGACCGTAGGTGTTCTGCCCTAAAAAGTCTTCCTGCGTATTCGCATATTGGTAGTTATACGGAGGGCAGAAAATCGAAAAGCTCTGTGGTCCCCACTGGTCCGTGCCCGGAGCCATACCTGTCCGCATCTGCGAAGCGGGATCAATTACGTCGAGCGGGAAGTAGCCGCCGTTATTGTAGTTCTTGTCAAGTTCCTTGTACTTGGGATTATCGGATGCGCTAGGAATGTCTAACGTTGTTTTGGAAGTTTTATTGATTCCCGGAACGTCCTCAAACCACTGGCCGAAGTTTGCATTGTCGCAGGCTTCGTTCAGCTTGTGGATGTGCGCACCTTCCAAATAGAGCGGTTCGCCGGTCGTCGGGTCGGAATCAAATGTCAGGTACGGCTGGACCATGCCTGGCGTATAATAGACGGGGTTTTCCCAATACATGCCGCCTGGACAGGTATTCTTTTGGACGCCGGTGAACTGGGCGGCCGAATTGGAACCGAAACCTCGCTGGTTCTTGACACCTGGAATCGAAGGACTGCTGCACTGTCCGTAGGTGAGAATGCCCGTCGAGGTCGATTGTTGCTGCAAGTAAGGCGGGAGCAACGGGTTTACGGCAAGCGGAAGCCCGTCCTTTCCGATAGCGACTCCAGCCAAGGATTCCTTGTTGCCGCAGGTGTTGTGGTAGGCGGCCAAATTGAACCAGTTGATATCATAGCCAGGAAGCCCGTAATTATAGATGCCCTGCGCATTCTTGACGGATTCTTCCGAGAAGTTCTCGAAGTCTGGATGGTTCGGCTGGAAGTCGCGGACAATCACGTCCAGGGAAATATCCAAATTGGTTACTTGCGCCTGGGCGGTCATCAGCGAACCTGCGGCAAGCACCGTCGAGAACATCAAAATTTTTTTCTTCATCTAGTCTTCTCCACCAAAGGTGTAGGAATATATTCCCCCTAAATATAAATCTTTTCCTTTTAAGCGCCCCCTTTTGAAACACTTTTTTTACCAAAAATCCACAAAAACATTCCCCTCCGGATGAAATTTTTCACCGATTAAATTTCCTTTTTCGAAAAATCCACCTCTTTTTTTTAATTTTCCGGCATGACCGCCGCCATTCTCTTTACAATCGCCCTCGCCTTGATCCTTTTCCGGGCGTTTATCCTGCGACATCGCGAAACGGAACTCGATAACAAGAATTTTGTAAAACTTCCCCGCGAGGTTAAGCTCGCCATTTTAAAGGAACGCGTCCTGGAAACGCCTTCCGAAAGGAACCTGCAAAATCTGGGAAATTTTCTAAAGGATGAAGGAATCGCTACGGATATCGAATCTTACCGACCGCTGCTTGCGGAACAACTCCGGCTAGGCAGGGAAGAAAACGCGATAGCCCTTGATAACGATCTTTACGCGAAGGAATCCGAATGGATGGACCGGATCGAGCCGTTCGAATTTGCCGAAGCGAAAAAAATGAAGGATTCGGGCGACAGAGACGGTTTTGTCAAAGCGTATCTTCAGGGCGTATTGCGTCTCTACTCCGACGAGAAAATCGAAAGTTCCCTGGAAAAGCTCATCCCGGAACACGCCGCTGCGCAAAAGATGCTCGACGATTACAGGGCGTTAAAGGTCTTGCGCGATTCGAGCGGAGCAGACGAGGCGTCCATCGAAAAGCTTACCCGGGCGAAGGAAAAGTGGACCGAGGAACTAGCGAGCTTCGTTGATAAATAAACGGGACAAGGGAAACGGGGTTTTGGAGCGAACCTTTAAAATGCGAAACGCCCGGACGAATCCGGGCGTTTCTCTCGCTAAAGAATTTTTTCAAACGGTTACTTGGCGCGTTCCACGTAGGAACCGTCGCGCGTATCCACCTTGATCTTCATGCCTTCCTGGATGAAGGGCGGAATCATCACCTTGGCGCCGGTTTCGAGGACCGCTTCGCGCATCACGTTGCCGCTCGTGTTGCCTTGGACCGCAGGAGGTGCGGAAGTAATCGTCATCTCGACAAATGTCGGCGGAATGACTTCGATAGCCTTGCCGTCCCACCAGGTGACCTGCACGGTCGCATTGTCCAAGAGCCAGACATCCGCACCGTTCAGAGCGTCCTTCGGGATTTCCATCGTTTCCATCGACGTGTTGTCCATAAAGAACCAAGTTGCGCCGTCGTTGTAGAGGTAGGTCATTTCCGTAT
>JBNMGX010000236.1:0-3767 GCA_050872465.1 Hallerella sp. | reverse complement strand
GCCGAACGACACGGCAGAAACACGAACGCTTCCTAAAAAGAAGTTTTTCCGCGACAAGGGAATTTCCTATTCCGAAAACGACCCCGAGCTTTACCTCCGCTATCTTCCGCTAGAGAAAGCGCTCGAATTTTCGAAAAGCCCGTGGCAAGGGGAAAGCACGGTGCGCGGTGTGGGATTTGTCAGCCGGCTAAAAACCATCGACACCTTCCATGTCGGATTTTTGCTTCTAGATAAAGACCGGAAGCCCGTTCTGCGGGACGCGTCCTTCAAGTTCGGAAAGGTTCTCGACCATCCGCTCGAAGAATATCTGGAATCGTGGCGCGGGACGGGAAAGGTTCCCGGGATTATCTTGTTTGAATTTTTGTGAGCAACGGCCTACCGATTTTAGAACAGCGGACGTCTATTTTTAGGGACTAGGGATGAGGGAATAGGGAATAGTTCGCGGACGTCAAGTTTAGGGAATAGGGAATAGGGATTAGTCCGCGGACGTCTAAGCTTAGTGGGCAATGTTCAGTAATCAGAACTGCGAAAATTAAACTTCCGAAATACAAGAGCATAGATGTCTGCAAATCTGCACTAAGCTCTCAGTTCTAAGTTCTGAACTTCCACTCCCTCCTGTACCCGTGTCCCATGCCCCACCTCCCTTCTAATCACTATCACTGATTTCTGAATCCTGATTCCTGACTTCTCACAACTCTCAACCTTCAACCAGCCACATCCAACAAAAGGCAAACAAAAACGCCCCTCCGAAGAAGGGCGATGGGTTAAAGCATTGACTCTCGTTTTAAATTTTCTTCACCATCCAATCGTACAAGAACCTGCAGCATTCAGAGTAACTTCCAAAGCATATCCATTAATGGTACTTGTGATTGGAATGCTTGCCGAAGCATAGTAGGAACCGGAAAGAGCAACACCATCAACCGTTCCATCAATTGTTCCTTGAATATTACAAGAGAACGAGCATGTCCCTGTAGTTCCATTATGCCAAGATTCCGGCAAATTCATGATAATAGTCGAAGAACCAGCCGGTAAGGAAATCGCTTCATCTTGTTTGGTTATTTCATACTCCGGGGCGTTGGAATCCGTGGCCTTGACCGCGGGGCAGGGGACCGAGACTTCCGTGTTGTCGTCGTTCTTGACGGTTACGGTCGGAGCGATCGATTCGCCCTTCTTTGTAAGCGTCGCCGTCGCCGAAGCTTCCGAACCGGTAGCGCCTGTCCAGGTGTAACCGGTAATCGTCGCATCCGTCTTACAGCCAACCGCCCACTTGGCAGTCGCCGAACCGCTCGCTACATCGACCGTCGAAGCGTCCGCAGAACATTCACATCCGGTAATCTTCGCACCGTTCACATGCAGCGGAGAGCACTGGATTTTGTTTCCATTATCCAATTCAAGCGATGTCGTAAAATCGCCGGAGGCTGTATAGGTCGCAGACGCTGTATTTCCCCTATCCTTTCCCAAAGCACTCAATGTTCCTTCTGAAGAACCCGTCATCGTCCAAGTAAACAAGGCTTGTTGTTGCGCCGTCATGCCAGCCATTCCTGCCGGTGTCAGTTTAACGAAAGTCCAAGTGGTAGTGGCACCCTTTTCAATCGTCGCCGGTTTGGGTTCGCATGTACCATTCAACGTTCCATCATCTACAATCGCCGAAGAACTGACTCCCACAGTCGCGGAACTCGTCGGGACGCTTGCGCTCGAGAAGTTGATCAGCGTGGAGCTGCTCATCGGGAGCAGTGCCGCCGAAGACGAACTGGTAGAGGCAGGTGAAGACCCCGGCTCCACGATTTCCGCCGAACTGGAAGAAGACAATTCCGCCACCGAAGACGTGCCGTTTAACTTGGCGGAGCAAACGGGATCCTCTTTGCAAAGCGAATCAGCAACATTTATTCTTCCCGCATAATACGAGCTGTCAAAAATCACTGTATTCCCTTCATCTTCGCTGGTCGGTTTCGAAACATCCCCGCTACCGCAGGCGACAAAGGCGCCACCGACAAGCGCAGCCAAAGCGATTCCTAAATATCTTTTTTTCATCAGAAAGGCCTCTTTCTTGTGGCAAATGAAAATCTGCCGAAATACAGACTGAATTTAAATTTTTTCTAGCGAAAGCGCAACAGCCCGATAGAAAAAACCGGCATTCGGCAATTTTGTAAATTTTCGGTTACTTTCGAAAGAACCCCATTTTCAGGGTCTCAAAGAAAATTGTCCAAAAATTACCACTCTGTTTTACAGAATATCGATGTGTTTTTCGGGACAATTAAAGCCACATAGATATTCGGTCGTGGATTTGCTCCCTCGACAATATCCAAGAAAGTTCCTATCGTCACCGACCTCCCATCGACAAGCACCTCCGTTTCAACATCCGCTCGGCAACGCAAAACGCCCGACCACTGGTTCGTCGAATAAATATGATAAGCGCCAGTTGGTATTTCGACTTCCGTTTCACCGTATTCCAAAGTCTTATCCGCATAGACAATTTCCGAACCCGACGAACTGGAAACCTCTTCCGAAGAACTTGATTCTTGGGCAGAACTACTGGATTCAGCCGAACTGGAACTTTCCGCGGAACTGGACGACGCCTCGGAACTGCTCGAAAGGACTTCCGATGAACTCGATTCCGAGACGGAGCTGCTCGATTCTGCGGAGCTGGAACTTTCCGCAGAGCTAGACGATTCTTCCGATGAGGAACTCAACGCTGCCGAAGAACTGCTTAACTCCGCAGAGCCGGAACTTTCCGCAGAACTGGATGACAGAGAGGCAGAACTGCTCGAAAATTTTTCTGAAGAACTCGATGCCGGAATGGAGCTGCTGGATTCCGCAGAGCTTGACATCGCTTCGGACGAACTGCTCAGCGAAAGAGAACCTGAAGATTCCGCTGACGAACTCGACGCCGCAGAGGAAATGTTCAACATCGTTGAACTGGAACTTGCCTCCGATGAACTGGAACCCAAAGCAGCCAAAGAGCCGCTGGAAATTTCTCTTGAACTCGAAACCTTTATGTCGCCGATTTTCCCCGCACAGGTCGGGTCATTCCGGCAAGCTTCCATCGCGGAACTCATCAAGCCGGCATAATAATCCGCATCCTGCAGATAATACAGCTCTTCGTCTTTGCCGGTCAGCTTTGAAATTTCGCCATCGCCACAGGCAACCAAGCCTAAAAGAGCCAGTGCGAATCCTGCAAAAATCCATTTCTTTTCCATTTTTAACGGGCCTCAATTTCGGTTGCGAATAATTTAAAAACTTATGTTGGAATTTGTCAGGGGTCAGAGTTTAGTTGATAGTTAATAGTTGAGAGTAGACAGAAGTCAGGAATCAGGAGACAGGAATGAGGAATGCGGAATTGACGCTTTAGCGATCGGTAAGTTGTCAGGAATCAGTTATTTGAGGGAAGCGGGCGTCAAAGTTTAGTGAATAGTTGCTAGTTATTAGTTGTGAGAACCCAGAAAACAGGAATCAGTTGTTTGATGGGATGCGGGATATGGTTAGAGGAACGCGGGACACGGTAAGGAGTTCAGGGATTAGGGAGGAGGGAATAGGGATTAGTGGTTAGTCATTAGTGGGTAGTTAATAGAAATCAGGAGGCAGGACTTAGGAATTAGTGGATAGTTATTAGTGGAGAGTTAATAGGAATCAGGAATCAGTTGTTAGTGGCTAGTGATCAGTGGTCAGAGGTGAAGTGTTGTGAGAAATTAGGAATCAGTTGTTTGGAGAAAAGTGGGACGCGGGACATGCTTTAAGGAACAAGGGATGTCAGAGCGGACTTTTACTTC
>JBNMGX010000235.1:0-3769 GCA_050872465.1 Hallerella sp. | reverse complement strand
GCTCGACGTGGACCAGAACGATTCCGCCTTTGCCGTGGTGTCGGATTACGATGCTGCCGGGAGAAACGTTGCGTCCGACGGTCCCGATGTGGGAACGGAAAAATTCTACTACACAAAGTCGGGCAGCATCCGCATATCCGTTACGGAAGAACAGCGGGGGAGGAATGCTGTTTCCTACAAGGAATACGATGCCCAGGGTCGCATTGTCTCCATCGGCGAGAGCGTTCTTGACCTGGTTACAGATGCAAGGCTCAGGGAAATTGCTGAAAGCCGGTCGCCCGTTCCGGGAGTAAAGACGGAATATTCGGGCTCCGCATACGACAGCCTTTCCGCCTGTCTTGACAGAATCGGCAATGAAAGGCTCGAAGGTTATTTTACTGACAAGATTCTGAAAAACACTCGCGGAAAACTCGCCTGTAAATGGACCCGCAATCCTCTTGCGGCTTCCCGTATCGGGGCGGATGCCGCGCTTGTGGCGGATTTCTTCGCCTATGATTCTCTGGGCCGCAAGACTGTCGCGATCCGCTATACCGGAGCGGAAAGGGACTCTACAAGAACCATTGTCTCCAAGCAATATGAGTATGACGACATCTCCCGCCTTTTGAAGGTATCTGTTTTTGACGCGAATGGAGCGCTTTTCGATGTCCGCAGATATGATTACGACGACAAGGGACGCATTAAGGCTATCCTTGATGGCGAAGGGCTGAACATAGTCAGGTTTTCTTACGACGACCTGGGGCAGGTTTCGACAGTAGATGTCGACGGTAGACTCAGGACCGATTATGCCTACCATCTACATGGACAGGCGACCGCATTGAATATCCTGAATACGACCTCGGGCGATACGCTTTTCCGACAGACCCTTGATTACGAGGATGTCGCCGCTTCGACAAATGAACGCCCCCGTTACGACGGAATGATTGCCAAATTATCCACCACGTATGGCATTGCGGATTCTTCGGGTAACAGGGTGTCAAGCTTCCTCTATGACATGCCGGGCAATTTGGTCAAGCGGAGCGGAACTGCTCCGGAAGCAACATTCAGTTTCGACAAGAACGGTCGAACTCTTACGCAGGGGTACGATGGGAGCACACTCGGCTACAACTATTACGACGATTCTTATAGGCTAAACAGGGTCACGGGCTCTACCGCTCTCGATTCCGCAAGGAATGCTTCAAGGACAAACAACTTTATCTATGATGCGTCAGGGCGAATGATTGCGGACAGTTCCAAGAACCTGTCGGTGGAATATGACCCGTATGGAATGCCGGTTTCCTTCGTGCAGACGTCGGACTCGTCGATATGGCGTGAACTGATGGTCTATGACCCGACCGGTTGGCGCGTAGCCTCCTTTGCATACGAAAACGATACGCTGCAAGCAGTCCGTACCGACATTATGGTGGGGGGCAAGAAAGCCCTTGAACGGCATCGGGTATACGTTGCAAATGACAGTTCCGTTACCGAATACAGGATGATTATTGGCAAGTCTGGAATCGTTGGCCGGATTTTGCCCGACTCCTCAAAGGAATGGTATATCAAGGACTACCAGGGTTCTCTGGTGATGACCCTTGTAGATAACGGAACAGGAAACGTGCTTGCCTACGAACCCTACGGGGCTCAGCAAAAAATTCAGGTTTCTGGCGACAGTCCCGCCGAACAGTATACTGGTAAGGAACTGAATGAGCGCGTGGGCTTGTACTATTATGGGGCAAGGTTCTTTGATCCGATGCTTGGAATATGGATGACCCCTGACCCAGCAAGGCAATACATGAATCTTTACGCGTTCGGCGGAGATCCGGTGAATGCTTTGGATTTATATGGATTATGGAAAATATCCCTTGGAATAATTACAATCGGATATGAAAATGGAGGATTTACTGCTGGTGTTGGATTTGCTTTAGATGTTGGAAACAGTAGTTTTGGAGTGGATATTGATTTTGGATATTCTCATAATTTTGGAAATGGAAGTAATACCTATTCTGCCAATGTTGGAGCTGCAGCAAATGTAGGCATTTTTAATGTAGGTGCAAATTTGGGATATGCTTACAATGATCAAACTGGCGGAACATTAAGTTATGGCATCCGGGGTGGAGCCTATGGAACAGGAATTGGGGCTGGGGGTGCGCAATATTGGGACACTCACGGAAGTTATTTGGGTTCAACGCTATACGTAGAAACATATGCTGGTGCGTTTGGTGCTGAAGCCTATACGGGTTATGAATGGGGTTTCAGTGGTATGGAAGGACGCGGTCTTTATACTGGCGCTAGAGCGTGGGGATTACATGCAGAATGGTCTTATCACATGGGCTTTGATTGGGGTGTGCAAATGAATGCATCTTATTCAATTGGAGAAAACGGATATACTTCAAAAAGTTTAATGAATGGATTATTTTCTCATGAGACATGGGAAAACGGTGATTACAGAAATACTGTTTTGTGGAAAGAATTGGGGAAAATGACTTTAGGACATGGCGGGTATATGATGGATGCGGATATGATGCAGCAGGCTCAACTTCTTGATGAAAATTCCGATACCTATTATTTCTGGGGACACAGTGATGGTTATGTGATGTCGTCAGATCCAGAGGGGAAGCAAAATCGGCTGGATGCAGCTGCTTTGGCGAATCGTCTGGAACAGGGAATGTACGGCTATGATGCTCAACAAACAATTCAATTGTATGCTTGTAATGCTGGCTTATACAAAAATGGTTTTGCACAACAATTAGCTAATAATATGGGCGTTCCTATCATTGCTTCTACTATTCCTGTTGAAGTAAAATGGAATCGTAATAACGCAATGCACAAATTGACTGTTACAGATGTTAAGGCAAAATGGAAAACCTTCAATCCTTCTTATGATAATTAGATTTGTTCTATTCCTTTTTTCAATTTCTTTTGTTTTTGCTGGTGAATGGAACAAAAGAATTTCAGATTATATTTTAAAAAATGGATGTGAATTAAACCATGAAGATAGTAATATCTCTGCAGCAGGGGATGTTAATTTGAACTGCAATAGATTTGTTTGTAAAATGGAGAAAATTGCCTATGTTGTAATGAATGATCATTGTAGGTTAAGAAAAAATGGAATCAAAAATTTTTCAAGTTATGTTATAGTACCAAATTTTCTAGTTGATTTAAAGGTGTACTGTGATTTTGTTAAGGTTGATAAGGACAAACTTATTTTTTCGCAATCTGGCATATGCCCAATAGGTATAAAAAATTATAATAGCGTTTTTAGAGATGGCGATTATGGTGTGTTGTTTTTTCAAATTTATAAAGACGGAAAGTATGCAAAAAAAATACAATCTAAATTGTGGGTTAATTGTATAAATGAAGAAAAATGTTTTTTGCAGGTTTTGTCAGATAAGTTTTTTTACGGGATTGGAGAAAGTTTTGAAACATCTTTAAAAAATGTTGATATATCCTGTGACTTTATCAATGTAAACAAAAAGTTTGACAAAAAAAAATCAATAGACTTGTACTTTAGTAATGAAGGCTATTGTGAGATTGGGGTCAAGGATTATATGCTAAATGATGCTCAAATAATACACAAGTTATGTCTACGCTCAATTCGTGTTTCTGACAAATCATTTTCTGCGTTATATACCAAGTGTCAATAGTTTTTGGCTTTTCTCGCCCTTGTATAAAGAGATTGTATGTCGAAAAAAAAATGTTTTGTTCGCTTTGCCAATCGCCATGCTACTAGCATGTTCCGATGACAATTCCGCTTCGTCTCCGATGGAACCGCAAACTCTGATTTCTTCAGAGT
>JBNMGX010000234.1:0-3777 GCA_050872465.1 Hallerella sp. | reverse complement strand
TTGCGGAAGTCGGGTTTCGCGAAACGCCCGTTTCCGACCATGAAAATTCGGTGACCTTTATCGTCCGCGAAGGGCCGAAAGTCCAGGTGGATTCGATTGTCGTTACGGGAAACGATCATGTCCCGACGACGGATATCACCGACCACATGCTGACAAAGCGCACCCACTGGTGGGGCGACGGCGAGTTTAAGGAATCGGTTTTCGAGGCGGACCGCGATACGGTGCTGAATGCGATTCGGCATTTTGGCTATCTCGACGCGGAATTGAAAGAGTATCGCGCCGAATATCTGCCGGATTCTAGCTGCAACTTCTACATGGGCCGCACCGTTCCGAAAAACCGCAAACTGGACCTTCTCTATGGGCAGCTGAACCAGGCCATTTCCGATACGGCGAACATCATGAACCGTTTGGCGGGTCGTGTCGTGGAAAAATCGGCGCACTACTACCGCAAACACCGGAGAAACTTCGCCCCGAACGCCCAGGCGGTCCCGGTCTATGATGTCCAGGACGAGGAAACCGCGGTCAAAATCCTGAACGGCATCATCACGTATGAGGAACTTCGCAAGACTTGGATCAAGAACCTTTCGAAGGACCGCACCTGGAAAAATCCGAAGGTGAAGGAACTTTTGCTGAAGCACAGGCGGAATCGCTACGAGGAAAAGCTCCTCGCCCGCTATACGCTCGAAGAGACGTTCGGCGCGCTTACGCCTTATGACAGCGTTATCACGTCCAAGTATGTCCGCATCTATATCGACATCAACGAGGGGCAGCGCTATTATGCGGGCTCGGTCCACTTCACCGGGAACGAAGCCTTGACGGACAAGATGCTTTCCCGTGCGGTCTATCTGGACAGCGGAGAGGTTTTTGACTATTACGCTTACGAGGCGACGCGCAGTGCAATCATCGCCTCCTACCGCGAAGACGGCTACCTCTTTGCCCAGTTCGACGAAACACGGAACTTTGTAAACGACAGCGTCGTCAACCTCGAATACCGGATGCGCGAAGGCTTGCCCGCCCAGGTTCACCGGGTGAATATCATCGGCAACACGAAGACGAAGGACAAGGTTATCCGCCGCGAGGTCCGGCTCTATCCGGGAGATACTTACCGCCAGTCGTCGCTCGAACGCAGCTTCCGCGAAATCATGCAGCTGAACTACTTCGACATGGTCTATCCCGATATCCAGATTGTCGGGGACCAGCAGGTCGATCTGGTCTTTAAGGTTGCGGAAAAGGAAGCGGGAACGGGACAGTTCAGCGCGGGTCTCGCTTACAGCCAGAGCGACGGTCTCACGGGAACCTTGGGCGTGTCGATTCCGAACTGCTGCATGGGCGACGGACAGAGCGCGACTTTCAATGTGGAATACGGCGAAGACAAAAAGAGCGCTTCGATTGGCTTTGTCGAACCGTGGTTCCTGGACTACCCGATTACGCTCGGCACGAGCCTCAGCTATGCGTGGTGGAACCAGGACGATGACCCGGACATTACGCGCTACGGCGGATCCATCTATGTCGGCAAACGCCTGACCTGGCCGGACGACTATTTCTACGGGCAAATCGGCTACAGTTGGATGATGAACAAGCAGGGCGGCAACGTCGATGGAAGCCTTGTCCGCTATTCGGGAATCGAATCCGCGGTGACGTTCAAGTTGATCCGCGACGACAAGAACTTGCCGCAGTTCCCGACGGACGGTTCGCGTTACGTGCTTTCCGTGGAAGTCGCGGACGATATCATCGGCAGCGATTTCAGCTTCGTGAAAACGGACCTGACCGTCAAGTGGTGGTTCCCGCTCATCGGTGACCGTGTCGCGCTTGCCCTCACAAACGAATACGGGATCATGGTCGGAAATCCGCTCCAGTATCGGACCTTGTACCAGATGGGCGGTGTCCTGGGCTATGACGGCATGATGCGCGGTTACAGCTCGGGATCGATCGGCTACCGCAGACTAGGTCGCAGCTACCAGTATATCGGGGCAGAAATCCAGTGGGGAATCGTGCCGAACACGTTCTACCTCTTGCCGCTCTTCTTTGACGCCGGAAACGTTTTCGGTAAGCGTTACAACCCGGATGAAAAGGTCTCCAAGAGCCAGCCGAATCCGCTTTCGGAATGGGATCCGTCGAGCCTCAAGCGGGACTTCGGTTTCGGTTTCCGCGTGGTTGTTCCGATGCTTGGCATTATCGGTTTTGACTTCGCTTGGCCGCTCGATCCGGGAGAAACCTATTCGGGCTACGAGCGCACGAGCGTGGGCGATATGGAATTCAACTTTGTCATTGGGCAGGGATTCTGATGCGTAAAAAGTCCTTTCTTCTTTTCTTCTTCGCGTTGATTCTTTCTTCGAACGCTTTTGCGGAAGACGGCTTGCGGGTCGCCCATGTGGATTCCAAGCTGATTTTTGAAGGCTACAAGGGGACGAAAAAGGCGCAGGAGGAATATGACCGCCAGGTCGCCAAATGGGAACAGCAGGCGAACCTGCTCCAGAAGGAACTCGCCGCTATCAAGGAAAAGCTCGATAAGCAGGCGTTGATGCTTTCGGACGAAAAGCGGAAGGAACTCGAAGCTGACTATGCCAAGAAGAATACCGAGCTGAAGGAATTCATCGACCGCGTCTATGGGCGGACCGGGGAGCTGATTACCGAAAACGAAAAGGTGAGCGCCCCGATCATTTCGCTCATCAAGAAAGCCGTGACGGAAATCGCCTTGCAGGAAGGCTACGACATGGTAATCGACCGGGCGACCGGCGCGGTCCTCTTCTGGAAAAACGAGAACGACCTGACGCAAAAGGTGCTGGATTACCTGAACGGAAGGTAAGCGGAATTGGCGGGTGGGGAGTTGGATATGTGAAAATTTGGCTTAAGTGTCAAAAGGAGTGAGAGATGACGGAGCAAGAAGCTTGTTGGTTTAAAAAGTTGACTGATGAACGTACACAAGATGCGAAAACATTTTCAAAACCGGAATATGTTGGGTTTTGGAATACAATTGGGGAATTGTATAAGGAATCTGCACATTTTATTTATGAGCTGATTCAAAATGCAGACGATGCTGGTGCTACTAGAGGGTGTTTTGAATTGAGTACAGAAAAGCTTGTGTTTCGACATAATGGAAAGTCGTTTTCCATTTCAGACCCAGAAAAAATAAAAGAGGATAAAGTTGCTGGGAAATTAGGAGATATCAATGCGATTACTTCCATTGCATATTCTTCAAAAGCAGGCAAACAGTCTAATTCGATTGGAAAATTTGGAGTTGGTTTTAAGGCTGTTTTTACTTATACGGAAACACCTAAAATTTATTGTGATGATGTTTGTTTTCAAATTGAACAAAAAATAATTCCGATAAAATTAAAGGATGACTTTGAAGGAAGAAAAGAAGGCGAAACTGTTTTTGTATTTCCTTTCGATAATTCGAAAAAGAATTTGGAAATTGCATTTCACGAAATAAAAGAGCAACTTTCCAATCTACAAAATCCGATATTATTTTTGAATAAATTGGAGTCTATTTCCTATTGTATAAAAGAGAAAGATGAATCAAAGTTCGGAGAATACAAGAAAACGGTAAAAGAACGAGAATCAAATAATGATATAACTGCGGAATTGATAGAATTTGATGGTTCCTGTAGAGATGAGAAAGAACGTTTGTGGATACCCCCTTCCTCAGGTCAAAATGTCCGCTTTCATCTCCTAAATCCGGGGCGGAAAGGGGACTTTTATGTCCAGAAAAACTACCGATACAACACTCAGGGATTCATTTCTTGAGCGCATAAAGAAGCCGGGATGTCCGTCTGT
>JBNMGX010000233.1:0-3778 GCA_050872465.1 Hallerella sp. | reverse complement strand
GTTTTAAGCTTTCATTTGATTCCGTGCCATTTTGCGGAGCGGCAATATTTGTCAAGGAGACGAGGTTGGCATTCGTGAGCGGATTGCGGATATATCCGTTTCCGTTTGCCAAGGCAAAGGTACTTTTCCAGAGCGAATCGCTCCAGTCGCGCCTGTTTAAATGTACATGGGAAACCCAGTTGTCGCAACCGTAAAAACGGTATCCTGTCGGTTCATCTACGGAGCAGCTTCCGTTGCCCAAGGGGTAGGCGACGGAATTTTGCGTTTCCAAAGCGATTCCCGCATTTCTCGCTTCGTCGAATGTCATCACCGGAGCTACATCGAAATAGAAGTCACGAGGCTTAGCCAAAACGTCAATCGTCTTGTCCTTGCCCTTTATGGCATCCGGTTTGTCGCTTCGGAACGAGGCGAGCAGACTACCGCCAGCATTCCTCGCCTCAGCCTTGTAAGTTACGTCGCCGCTTCCGCGATAGAAGCGCCAGGAATATTCGGAAGGGTAGTACTTTATTACTGTAGAATCATCGTTCGGATCTTCCGCATGAATCTCGTCGTTGAAGAGCAAGGGATTTTCCGGGACAGGATGCATCCACAGACGCTGGGCTTCGAATACGGTAGGACCGTTGTTCGGAGATGCATCAAAAATCCAATTGGAGCCGTCATAAAAATTGGCGAAGTCATGGTCGGACAGATTCTGCAATTTTGACACGTATCCATCCGCACCGTATAGCGTCTTGTTCACCGGGTCGAAACGGACGTAACGGTTTGCGAGGTTGTTCGTTCCCCATACGGGAGGATTCCAGTAATCCGGATTTATCTCAAGTACAAACTTTACCTTTATGTCCGTTCCCGACCCATCCATTTCACTGCAATCGTCTTTATTAAACTTCTTGATGACGAAACTTTCTTCATTACCAAAAGGTTCCAGATTAACAGTCATCATATAGGCATGGGGATTGAACTGGCGAACGAGCCCGGAATCTATTTCTTCGTATGCATTTTTCGCCC
Source organism: Hallerella sp. (assembly GCA_050872465.1). Taxonomy (GTDB): domain Bacteria; phylum Fibrobacterota; class Fibrobacteria; order Fibrobacterales; family Fibrobacteraceae; genus Hallerella. Next base: position 2,773 of record JBNMGX010000233.1, on the reverse strand, counting down.
CGCAGACAAAATTTGCATCATTCTCCGACAAGCTAGCATTTATATCATCGCTTTCGCATTGGGTCCTAGTTGAAGAATCTTTATGAATGGCGTTATTCAAGCTGTCTGAGTTCGTTGTAATGCGAAAATCAGTATTCACCGCCTCGTAATATAAAGCCTGTCCCCAATTGTCGAACCAGTTTTTCATTTGTAAAAATTGCTTACTTGAGTAAGCCTCCTCTTTATAAACCGTATTCCAAGGAAAATCATCGGATACGGATAAGTCTCCATCCCATACAGCATTGCTAAAATATGTCGTATCGCCTAAAGTTGTTTTTATGTGATCGTAGGAACTTGCCGGCAAAATTTTTATCGCAGTCAAGTTATGCAAAATTTCAGGAGAATCATCGTGACGATTATTTAAATAGCCGTAAACCCTATCAGATGTTCCATTTTCAGGATGCAAATCAACAGCAATTTCTTGATTTTTTGCATTTTTCTTAAACTGGATTCTTTTTACATCAATCCTGTACCAATAACCTCGGCTTTCTTGTTTTCCCGTTTGGTAACAAACCTTTTTCAATCCGCTATAGCTAATCTGGTATTTTCGCGATTCACTCATCACCAGCGTCACGACCGTCGCCCAGAATTCGTCCCGATGTCTCCGAATGCCTAGGCTCGGACGGGTCTTCCTGTACATCGCGGGACGCTGCGTCCCATAGACGTCCCATTCATAGCGAAACATCCTTCTCTCCTCGGGCAATGTGGTTGCGGAGACGTTCGTTCTGAGCAGGTAGTCCGGCTTCCCGACATAGCGGAAATTTCCGTCGGAATCAAGGAACGCCTCGTCCATCCTTAGCTCGGCGATGCGTCCGAGAGAATCCATCCCCGCCTCCCGGATGTTTTCGCCCAGGTTCATTTCAAAAGGATAGAGCGTGTCGATGATCGTTGTGCCCATATCGTTTTTCACGAGAAGATGGATGCTGTAAGGACCGGGCTGAAGGAGTCCGTCATTTTTCACGCCGTTCCACTGGAGAGTTTTCCATTGGTTCCTGGATGTCGCCAGGACAAGCTCCCTATCCATCAGAGTCCGTACCACATGGCGACCGGAATCGAGAACTTCGGCGGTCACATAGGCGGAACGCCCCGTCAGCTTGAACCGGAATCCGTAATCGGCCATCTTCGCTTCGGAAGAATCCGCGCCAGACCCCAGGAAATTCACATAGTATTTTTCCAAGTTATCGGAAGATATTTCAATTCCTGTGTTCCCGTATTCCAAGAACCATTCCGCCTCTTCGCTGATGATGTTTCTTTCGTTCCCCTTTTCATAAGCGATTACATTCATTTTGACAAGGCTTCCGCTGGAATAGATGCCGTTCACCAATCCATCCCAGGCGATATGAGCCTTGTACTTTTCCGGATAGACATAGACAACCGAAAGCGAATCCCGGTATAAAACACCCCCAGACAAAGAAGCGTCAACAGTAAACGGTGCAGTCGTCTTGAATACCAAGTGGACGCTATCCCTCCCCACCTTCCACATCTTGGTTTCATCGTAAGGCGGCATTACGACGTCCATGAATTCGTTCTTGATTTTAACGCTATCCATGACAAAGCCCAAGGAGACCGAAGAGTCCGCCGCCGGGGATAGGTTCCAGTCAATCGAGTCACCGACAAAACGGATCGCCAGATAAGGATTTCTCCTTACAGTACTTGAATCTGCATTTGCCATGTCAATGCCTGTCTCGCTCGAAACGTTTCCCGCATAGCGAACATGCCACGTAATCTCATCGGCTTCCTGCCAGATGGAAAGGCCCGAGTCCGAAGCCGGAGCGGGCGTTTTGAATGGGGAAACAGTCATCGGGTCAAATGTTTTTTCCACAGCTTTCACATAGACAGAGGAATCCTTTGGTGACGGAGCCTCGATGGATGCACTTACAACCCATTTCGACGTATCCGGGACATTTTTCAACTCAATGGAAACGTATTTTGGTTGTCCCGCTAAATGTTTTCCGACGGACGGAATGATTACAAGCTTCGGGGCTTTTGCCGAATCGGGTTGCACAAAATCATCCACGGGAACCGTCTTTTCATCGGAAACCCACTTGCAGGTGTCGCAGCTCCTTGCGGAAAGCCTTAATACGTATTCTCCCTTTTCAAGTCCAGCCGAATTCCACACAGCCAAGTCCCGTTCCGAAGGCGAAAGGCTCCTATCGAAAACCAGGTAACGGATGCCGTTCTCAGACCACAAGGAATCATCCTGTTTCCTCCAGGAAACGCAGAACTCGCCTCGATTGTTGTTTCCCCGGATGTCGGGATTCGGCGCAAAGCCTTTCACCAGGATTCGGCCTCCGTAAAAACCGGAACCGCTTTCCGGGAACGTGATTTTCGGGTAACGGGCGCCAATCCCCACAAGGTTCACGTTCTTTCCGAAATTCCCGACATCGTCATAGCATCCGAAATAGACATATCGGATGCCGTCACTTGAATCCGATAATGCGTTTTTAATATCGAACTCGAAGGTGGAGTTCAACGAGTTCTTGCTTTCCGTTTCCGCGACAGGTCCAATCCATCCGCCTTTTCTGTCATTGGCATCCACTTTTACATAGCACGCTAGACCGGAACGGTTTCTCGAATCATCCCCGCTCTGGCTTAAATGGGCCGTTCCCTTTTTCAGTTCCGCAGCATTTTCATACGCGACATCGCCAAGGCTTATTCCCCGGATTTGCGGCGGAGTCCTATCGATGCGAAGTTTTTCCAAAATCCGTTTCTCGCTCCTGTTTTCGGCGTCATC
>JBNMGX010000232.1:0-3788 GCA_050872465.1 Hallerella sp. | reverse complement strand
GCGATGTTGAAAAATTCCTGGGAAATTTTACGCGCGCCCTTTGCGGGGATGCGCCTTTCCTTTTTGTGGAATATTCAAGAAACAGCGGATCCGGCAGGGACTTCCTGCAAAAGCTGAGGGGGCGACAAGCCGAATTCCGCTATATTTTCGTGCGGTTTTCCGGGGATTTTGACGGGGATGCTGCGTCGGTGCTCGCTTCGATGCGAATGGCTCTGGCCCTTTCCGAAGACGGGCGACCGCTTGAAAGCGAAGTTCTTTCGGAACTCGAATCCATCGCGCCTTTTCGCCCCGGATTTTGGTGGTGGGTCGCTCAGAAACCCAATCGGAAAAAATTTCCGAAACTTGCCAAGTCGGTCGGAAAAAACAGGCTTTCCGGCTGGATATCCGCAAAAAAAATTTCCCAGGAAGGCGAAAACGCCGCACGAGTCTTTTTGGAACTGCTCCGCGCAAAGATTCTCCGGGAAAACGTCCTTGTCGGCTGGCCGCGCTTTTTTCGCAAATTTTTCATTCCCCTTTGCCTGCTCGTCGCCGCGATTCCTTTCCTGATTCCGTCGAACATCGATTCTGGACCGGCTCTTTCGAGAAATATCAAGTCCGAAATGGCTTTCTACTCGGAAGCGCCTTACTTTGACTATACGTTCGACGGAGCGGAACCGTTTGAGCGAATCGCCCGGTATGCCGTTGGACGCTTTGCCGCTTTAGTCACCACGGAACGGACGCTTCGGGATTACGTCGAAGAGACGTTTCGGAAAAACGGATTTCCCGAAAATTCTTGGGAGAAGGGAAGCCTCCATGTTCCGCCTCAGGGAACGACCATCCGCTTTTCGATTCCGGAAAAACTGAATAATCCCGATTACGATTCAATCGCTCCGGCATGGAAGTTCTTTACGCGAATTATCGGGGATTCGATTTCCTATGTGACGGAGCTTTACAACGAAAAGGCGACTGCGCAAGGCAGAAAGCATCCGGCATGGGACGTGGCAAGCCGCTCGGGAGCGCGGATTCTTTCCCCGTTTAGCGGAAAGGCGTGGACTTTCCAGGACGAACGCGGCGGAACGGTCATCGGAATTGTCGGTGAAAAGCGGGTCATCCTCTTTATGCACTGCGACCAGCTGCTCTACCTGGACGGTCAGAACGTGATGCAGGGAGACCCCGTGGCGACGGTCGGGACAACGGGGCATACGACAGGACCGCATGTACACATGGTGACCGGGCTTATCGACAGTCGGGGAAACAAACGTCTGGGCAATGTGCGCTACCGGATTGTGAGTCCGGTCACTTGGTATTATTCCGGTAAATGAAATGTTACAAATCGGTTCTCGTTTTTCGGGCGAAAATTGGTAATTTTGCAATCGGATTGGGTTGGTGTTTTTTAAGGAGATTCCATGTTCTTTCGTTTTTTGGCCACTGCCGCTCTCATGTTTCTGGTCTCGGCCTGCTCTTCGACCCTTCCCACTGCGGAGATAGCTTCCCACGAAGACCGTTCCCGCAACATTCCCAAAATTGACCACATGATTGTCGATTTGAAAAAATCCTACATCTCCCAGTGCTACAGCCCGATTCTCAAGAAAAATCCGCCGGAAAATCAGTGCCAGACGGAACTTTTCCAGATGCTTGAACGCCGTTACCACTTGAACTACAGCCAGCACCAAATCGACCTGGCTTCGAACGACCTCTTCTTCCGGGATGTCGATACTCGCCTCCGCAAGATGGTTCGGACCGATCCGGAAATCCGCCACGCTATCCGGCAGGGAGCGTTCCGCAGCGCAGACGAAATGCTGAGCTATTACCGGACGAAATACGCTTTTGATACGCAGGCGCGGAATTAAGCCTCGAATTATTGGATTTTTTAAGAAAAGGCGCGGTTAACTATTTACCGTGCCTTTTGTTTTTCTTATTTTGAATGGGAACGAAAAACGATTTATCGAAAGGTGCCGATATGGAATCTGTAAACGGATCAAAGCCTGGCTTTTTTGTCCAAGGGCGTTTTCTCTATACCAAGGACAACGAAAAAGTGATTCTTCGCGGAGTAAACCACATGTTTATCTGGACGGATCGCGAAGGAAAGTCCATCCCCGAAATCGCAAAGACCGGAGCGAATTGCGTGCGGATTGTCTGGAACATGCACGGGAGGATATCCGACCTGTATCGTCTGGTCGATGACAGCATCGAAAACGATATGATTCCGATTGTCGAGCTGCACGATGCGACGGGGCGCTGGGAACGTCTTCCCGAACTGGTCAATTTTTGGACCAGGGAAGAATCCCTGCAGATGATTCGCGACCACCAGGAATATATCCTGGTAAACATCGGGAACGAGGTCGGAGGCGAAGAAATTTCCGGCGAGAATTTTTACAGCGCCTATGCCGCAGCGGTAACAAGGATGCGCGCTGCAGGAATCCGGGTCCCTCTGGTTATCGATGCGGATAACTGGGGACAGAATCCCAAAAACATCCTGGAGCAGGGACCGCGCCTTCTCGCCGAGGATCCCGAGCACAATCTGCTATTCGACCTGCATCTTTGGTGGCCCTCGGAAAGGCACGACCCGAAAAAGACAGGCTATGCGACTGTCGAAGAACGGATTACCGGCGTCCTTGAAGAATCCGTCGCCAAGAATATCCCACTCATCATCGGCGAATTTGCCCCGGTGGCTGTCGGCGGGGCACGGGAAATTCCATACAGGTTCATCATGGCGGAAGCGGAACGCCTCGATATAGGCTGGCTTGCCTGGAGCTGGGGACCGGGAAATTTTGACAGCCAGGAAATGGACATGACGACCCACGGCTCGTTCAATACGTTGGTGAACTGGGGGCGTGAAGTCTGCGTCGATAGCCCGCTCGGCATCCAGAACACGAGCATCATTCCGTCCTTTATCCAGAACGGAGATTTTTCCACGGGCGCATCGGATCGCGGACGGAATCTCGTGTCGAACAGCGACTTTTCGGAAGGTCTCTCCGGCTGGAATCCCGATTTCTGGGGCGGCGAAGCGAAAACGGAAATCCAAAAGGGGAAAATCCATTTCTCCATCGTGAAACCCGGCAAGGAGACGTGGAGTCTGCAGTTCAGGCAGACGCTTCCGCTTCGGAACGGCATCACGTATATCTTCAGCATGCGCGCCAAGGCGGACAGGCCCCGAACGCTCAACGTCGATATTAAACGGGCGACCAAGGATTACATCCCTTATGCCAACGGGCGCTTCCTGGACCTTTCGACCAGCTGGCAGGATTTCAGCTGGAAGTTCACCATGAAGGAGCCTACCGACGAAAATGCGGTTCTTGTTTTCGACATGGGAGGAAGCCCGATCGGTTGGACCCTTTCCGACGTGTCCCTGGTACAGGCGCGGAGCGTACTGGATCGCTTGAACAGGAGCTTCCAGCGCAATGTCCAGAAGAACTCCGGATACTTCAACGCTCCGGCGGGACCGTGGGAACTGCATCTCTATTCGGCGAGCGGGGAACTTCTCGAAGTTCTCGACAAAGGGAAAGGGGGCGAAGGGATGAAGCCCTTCCCGAAAATCGAGCGCAGCGGAATCATGGTCATCAAGGATCTGTAAATGCGGAAGACTTATTCCATGTTGGAACGTTTTAATTGTTCGCTTTTCCCCAAAACAAGATAGATTATTCCTATATGGAACAAAGAAAGCCCCAGATTCTTGTTGTCGATGACACAAAGCCGAATATCGAAGTGCTCGAAGGGGCTCTCGCACAGGAAAATTACAGCGTGCATGTCGCTCTTAGCGGAAAGCGCGCTCTTGAACTTGCCCATCGCAGACCGTTTGACCTGATTCT
>JBNMGX010000231.1:0-3804 GCA_050872465.1 Hallerella sp. | reverse complement strand
TATTGACGCCTATGACCTGATCATGAAGAACAAGGAACTGCTTCTGGATCGTGATCCGAAAAAGTCCCCGGTGCGGTTCATCTTCTCGCACTCCGCACTGCGCGAAGGCTGGGATAACCCGAACGTGTTCCAGATTTGTACGCTGAAACAGAGCAGCAGCGAGGTTCGCAAACGTCAGGAAGTCGGTCGCGGATTGCGCCTTTGCGTCAATCAGGACGGCGAGCGTATGGATGCTAACGTCCTCGGCAACGATGTTCATTCTATCAATGTGCTGACCGTTATTGCCAGTGAGAGCTATGACAGCTTTGCAAAAGGCTTGCAAAGTGAGCTTGCCGATGCGGTTGCCGGACGCCCTGTGGCTGTTACCGCTGATCTGTTCAAGGGTAAGGTCATTGTGGATGCAAAGGGCAATGAACAGGTCGTGGACGGCGATACGGCTCAGGCGATATTTGAGGATTTGATTTCTAACGGATATGTCAAGCGCGGTGTTCTGACCGATAAATATTATGCCGATAAAGCAAATGGTGCAATTCAGGTCGCGGAGGAAGTGGCGGACAGCCGTGATTCTGTGATCAATATTCTTGATTCCGTCTATGACAGCCGCGCTATGCAGCCGGAGAACGCCCGCGACAAGAACATCGAGCTGCAAGTTGATCCCGACAAGTTCGCCATGCCGGAGTTCAAGGCTCTCTGGAAGCGCATCAGTCCCAAATCCGTGTACGTGGTCGATTTTGACACCGATGAGCTTGTAAACAAGGCGATTGCTTCCATCAACCGGAACCTTTATGTGCCGAAAATCTTCTTCAAAGTTGAAACCGGCGCAATGGATGAGATCAAGTCGAAGGATTCTCTCCTTGACGGAAGTGCATTCTCGAAATCAAAGTCGTCTACTTATGATAGTCGGAAGCAGATTCGCACCAACAGCAGCGTAAAGTATGATCTGATCGGTAAGCTGGTCGGAGAGACCGGTTTGACACGAAAAGCAGTTGTTGCAATTCTGACCGGCATTGAGAAACCCGTTTTTGAGCAGTTCAAGTTCAATCCGGAAGAGTTCATCATCAAAGCTGCCGCCCTGATCAATGATGAAAAGGCAACCGCCATTATCCAGCATATCACCTATAATATGCTGGAGGAACGCTATGACACGGACATCTTTACGGAACCGACCATCAAGGGAAAATTAGGTACAAATGCAATGAAAGCGCAGCGGCATCTATATGACCATATTGTGTATGATTCCACGAACGAGCGCGATTTTGCGGCGGACCTGGATACGAATACAGATGTTGCGGTTTATGTGAAACTGCCGGACAGCTTCTATATTGCGACACCGGTTGGACTCTATAATCCGGACTGGGCGATTGCCTTCTATGAAGGCACAGTCAAGCACATCTACTTTGTTGCCGAAACGAAAGGCTCTATGTCCTCTATGCAGCTCCGACTCATTGAGGAATCTAAAATCCACTGCGCAAGAGAGCATTTCAAGGCCATCAGCAACGGGAATGTGGTCTATGACGTGGTGGACAGCTACCGGGCTTTGCTCGAAAAGGTGATGAGGTAGCCGGCCTATTTGATTTTGCTGAACCGCTTTTTCTTTTCCGGTGTAATCGTTTTTAGCAGCGGGACTAGTTTTTCTAAAAGTTCCTTGTCTTCGACATCGACGATATAATGCTCTTTGGCTCCGTCGTATGGAAATCCGCAGGGCGAGTCTTGCAATAATTCTTCGAGTTCGGGAAATTTTTTAACGAAGACCGTATTGTCGCAGACGGAAAATACCAGATGTTCGTCGAGATAGACCAAAAATTCGCCAAACATTTTTCGAATCTTGGCTTGTCCGAAAGGCTTAAGTTTTTCTAGGACCGTGGCGATGTATTCGAATGATGTCGGCATCATTTTAATATAGAAATCTTGAAAATGGCTTTCGCTCCGTCGAACTCCATTGCCCCGTGTCAGGAGTTCGCCTCTCAAGAGACTATAAATCAAAAGGAACCCACTTGTTGTGGATTCCTTTTGATTATGGAGCTAAGGAGATTCGAACTCCTGACCCCAACGCTGCCAGCGTTGTGCTCTACCAAACTGAGCTATAACCCCGTTAGAGTGATCCAAATTGAGAAAAAAAAGTTCTCTCTGTCAAGGGGCGACTTCAAAATTTTTGAAAATCGCCCGGAATCACTCTGAAAAATCAGGCGCAGGTTTCGATCTTGACCGATTCGATTACCACGTCGTCGTAAGGGCGGTCGTTGGCGTCGGTGCGGACCTTTGCGATTTCGTCAAGAACTTCGAATCCGTCGAAGAGCTGGCCGAACACGGAATATCCTTCCGCGGGGCCGCCGTTTTCCGGGTGGTCGAGAAAGTGTGTTCCCTCTGCCGGATGGACGATGAAGAACTGGCTTCCGATGGAATGGGGCATCATCGTCTTCGCCCAGCTGAGCGCGCCGCGGAGATGTGAAAGCTTGGCGTCGTATTTGTCGCCGATGGTCGTTCCGGGACCTTTCGCCGCGTGTCCGCCCGTTCCGTTCTTGCGGGTGAAGTCTCCGCCTTGGATCATGAAGCCCTTGATAATCCGGTGGAAAGGCGCTCCGTCGTACTTGCCTTGTTTCGCGAGTTCGATGAAGTTCGTCGCGCATTCTCCGACGATTTCGGGGAAGAGGCGTGCGCGCATTTCGCCGTGGTTCGTCTTGATGATGGCGATGGTTTCGCCGCTTTTCGGCATATCGAGCTGATTGAACATAACTTGAAAATCTCCGGTTGTTTTTGTTCGGAGATAAAAACTACATTTTCTTTTTAGAAAAAACTCGAAAAAGGAGCTCGCTGTGAAGGATAATTGCAAACGGATCCGGCTTTTGCTAGACGCCCGGGCGATGGAAACGGCTCTCGACAGGATGGCTTCGACCGTTGCGGAGATGGTTCCCACGGCGGAAAACGTCCTCGTTCTCGGAATGGCCAGTCGGGGAATCCCGCTTTCAAGAAAGCTCGCCCACCGCCTTTCGAAGCGATACTCGCGGGAAATTCCCTGCGGAAGCCTGGACGCAACTTTCTACCGGGACGACTTCCATTACAGACGACCTCTCGCTGTCACCGAAATGCGCATCACGGAAATGCCTGTCTCTGTCGAAGGGAAAACAGTGATCCTTGTCGATGACGTCCTCTATACGGGGCGTTCTGTCCGGGCCGCTATCCAGGCGATTCTCGATATGGGGCGTCCGGCGGCGATCCGTTTCTGCGCACTGGTCGATCGCGGGCATCGGGAGCTTCCGATTGCCGCAGACGCGGTGGGGCTTTCGGTCAAGACGCTCGAAAACGAGGAAGTGCGCGTTTTAATCGAACCGGGAGACCCGGAAACGGCAGTCTATCTTGTACAAGTGGAGAATGTATGAAGTCCTCTCTTTCCATTCGGCATCTTCTAGGGCTTGAAGGGGTAAGCGAAAGCGATATCCGGGCGATTCTCGATACGGCGGTCGAGTTCCGCGAACTTTTGGAGCGTCCCGTAAAAAAGGTTCCGTCCCTTCGCGGGCTTACGATTGTGAACCTGTTTTTCGAAAACAGTACGCGGACCCGCACGAGCTTTGAACTTGCGGAAAAGCGGCTCTCGGCGGACATCGTGAACTTTTCGAGTTCGAGTTCGAGCGTCCAGAAGGGCGAAACGCTGCTCGATACGCTCAAGAACATCGAATCGATGAAAATCGACGTGGTCGTGGTGCGGCACAAGGGGACGGGCGTTCCCAAGTTCCTCGCAGACCATACGAATGCGATAGTCGTGAACGCGGGAGACGGTGCGCACGAACATCTGACGCAGGCTTTGCT
>JBNMGX010000230.1:0-3820 GCA_050872465.1 Hallerella sp. | reverse complement strand
GTCCCGCATAGCGTCTCCCTCATACCGCTTTCCAGAATCCTAACCGTCCGCTGTTTCAGGATTTTCATCCAAAAATTTTTCAATCGTCGGCATCGCTTCTGAAACGGCTTCCCGGATGCTTTCGAGATTTTCTCCGCCAAAGGCCTGGCTCTTCGAAATTTCGCAAGCCTTTTCCATACCCGCCTTTAGATTTTGAGCAATTGCCCGGAGCTTTTCCGTTGCGATGGAATCTCCTTTTACTTTTTCGATTTCGCCTCGAAACCATTTCGCATAAAGTAAAATTTCAAGGGCAAAAAGATGCGGACGGTCCGAAGAAGAAAGAGAGTTTATCCGGCCATAGATAAAATCGACCATTTCCCCGAGCGAATATGTCTTTTGGAAGTAGGCGATATTCGGGCCGGGGCAAATAGAAGGCGGGGCGGTTTGAGAACTTTCAAGACCGAGGGCGATAAGGGCGGAATTTCCCAGCTTGTGGCAGATGCAGGTTTTTTCCAGGACGGTTTCTTTTTCGCGTTCCTTTTCTGTAGAGGAAATGAGTTGGCTTTCTATCTGGCTTAGCTTTTGGTGTTGGTATTCCCGGCTTGCCGTGCAAATCGGTCGGTCCGAAAATTCGGTGTTGTTTTGCAGAAAACCTTTGACGCAAGGCGCACCCGGATTCCTTCGGCGGATGTTTTCTATCCGTTCTTTTTCGGCTCCGCACGTCTTGAGATTGCTGAACGGAACGCCGATGGGAGAGGCGTGGCTTATCAGAATATCGTCGGGCTTTGCTTCGCCTAGGAGTTTTCGGGTTTCGCTATCGACAAGGGTCGCTTCGGGAACGAGCAGAAAAGGCGAACCCCAGCCGCAGCCATCCATTTCGTAAACTTTCAAGAGACGTTCCGATTCTCCAAAATTCCCGATTCCGCCTTGGACGGTGAATCTAGGCGTAAACGGTTTTAGACGGGACGTATCCAGGCCGTGTTCGGAATAATATCTTTCAATCGCTTTCTGAAATTGCGTACAAAGTAATTTCTTCTTCTCTTTGAATTCATCGAGAATGACGGGCAAGAGTTCTCCGTCCGAAGGGAACAGGTGCCCTCCGCAGTTTAATCCCGATTCGATGCGGTATTCGCTGACTTCGAGGCCTTTGCGCGCGAGAAATTTCCCCTGAATCAATGCCGAGCGAAAATCCGAAATTTTCAGCGTGATTTTTTTGTCAAACCCTCCGTCAGCGTTTCGATAAAAGCAGGGAAACTTTTCCATTTCGGAAAACAGCGCCTGGTTGATTCCCGCGCTCAGGATAAGGCTCGAATTTCCAGAAAGTTCGGATTCCGCATAGCCGCGAAGCGCTTCCTTGGCGTCGTCGAATCCCGGTCTGTCGAGCTTCACCATGATATTCACGTCGATTTTCCCGGGACGCATCGCACTGGTCAATGCTTTTGCTTCGCTTGTACGCAATTCTCCGTCTGATAACGAGAGCATCCGCAAGTAGCGCTTGCGAAGCGGATCGTCCGTCGGGAGCATTTTAAAATAGCGGTCTTTGTCGGAATTTCCGGTGAACGGTTCGGCAAGAATGCGCTGAAAATTTTTCTCCGATAGAAAATGAACCAGATTCAGGTATTCGGCAATGCGCTTGGCCCGGGCGTGTTCAACCGAATGATAGACGGAATAGGGAACGTTGAATTTCTTGGCGTAAAAAGCTCCGATGCGTTCTAGGAGCCTGTCATCGACGAGGGAAATGGCGGAATCGATTCCTAGATGGGAAACGCGTAAGGGCGTATCCGTCGTGAAACAGGTTCCCATGACGGGAATGTGAAAAAAGTGCGGCATGGCGTTAAACTAGAAATTTCGAACCCAAAGGCCCGTCCCAAGCTTCCATTCCACGGTGATGCTTCCATTTTTGTCGGTACGGAGAATCCGGCTTGAATCTCCCAGCACGAACGAGAGTTTTTGGAGCGTGCTTTTTGCCGGATGCCCGTAGCGGTTCTTTTTCCCGACCGAGACGATGGCGTATTCTGGCGCGACCTGTTCGAGAAATGGGAGCGAAGAGCTGGTTTTTGAACCGTGGTGCCCGACTTGAAGAAGATCTGCCCGCAAGTCGCTTGACATTTCCTGCAGGCCGATTTCTCCGTCTTTTTCCAGGTCTCCCGTGAACAGGGCTTTATACTTGCCGTCCGAAATTTGCAGAACCGCGCTGGAACTGTTTCCACCGATCTTTTGAAATTCCGGCGTCCAGAGAATCCGGCAGGACCATGAACCGCAGCCGATTTCCGTCCCGCGCAAGGCTTCTTTGGCGACTGTTCCGTGGCGCGCAGCGAGCTTCAGGATGCTGTCCCTTAGCCAAAAACCCCCGGTATCCGCTCCGTAAAAAAGCGTATCGATGGAAACCGAACCGTCCCATTCGAGAAACCCGCCTGCGTGGTCCCTGTGCCAGTGGCTGATGAGCGCCCAGTCGAGATGCCGGACGCCGCGAACCTTTAAGGTATCCCAGAAACCGGTTGAATCGTTTCCGGAATCGTAGAGAGCGAATTTCCCGTTCGATGGGATTTCGAACAAGACGGAAAGCCCTTGCCCGACATCTAAAAAATGCATTCTCGCCATGCCGAAATCCGCACTTTCCGTCGAAAGGTTTGCCGTACAGCCAATGGCGAAAGAAAGGCTTACTCCGGCTAGAATCCGTAAAATCAGGCTTTTCATCAGAACTCCTCGAAAAAGGCGCCTTTATAGACGCTTGAATTCCGCGAAAAAGGAAAAATTTGAAAAAAAATGCGAGTTTTAGTAAATTTACAGTGCTATGCAATTACCTAAGTATAAAAAGAAGAAACGCATCAAGCTCAAGATTTGTCAAGAGCCGGGTTGCGGACGCGAATTTTGGGGGCATCCGATTGCCAAGTACTGTCCGCTTCACCGCGACATCAAGAACCGCCAGAAGCAGAAGAAGGATGTCGAAAATATCGATGCGAAGAACATCGTGTTCCGGCACAATTACACGGATGTCGTCGATCTCAAGTTCCGCTGTTGTCTGGACGGCTGCGATAACCTGTTCGAAATCAAGGTTTTCCCCAAGCAGTTCATCTATCCGCGCTTTTGCAATGAGCATCGGAACGACTTCAAGCGGGCGAATTTCATCCGTTTGATGCGCCACAAGGAAAGGGAAGAATAAATCGGGTTTTGACCCTTTGAAATTTTCCGATTCTTTATTATATTTGTTGCGCTCCTTTATGGTGGGTGTAGCTCAGATTGGTTAGAGTCCCAGATTGTGATTCTGGTTGTCGTCGGTTCGAGTCCGATTACCCACCCTTGAAAACCCTCGCACGCAAGTGCGAGGGTTTCTCGATTTAAATAGCAAGTTGTCGGTTCGCGGTTATTTAAAATCGGATGCCTTCTGCAATATCGCAGTATTTGTAAACCCTTTTGGCGCCGTCAAGGATCTCTTTCCGGTGCCGTTCGGGCAGTTGGAGATCGCTAAACTTTCCTTTGTTAAAATAGACGATGTCGAAGAAATGCGCATCGTCATAGCTGTAATCCGCCGGGTAAAATTCCTTGAGCATTTCGGAAATGGAAAATCCCATCCGCAAATCGACCAGGTCGCCTTCGTTATAGAGAAAATCCTGTAAGGGGAGCAGTGTGTCGATACGAATCAGCCTGTTCTTTTCTTTTTCCCCAAAGGCATATCGTTTAAATTTGAAATCCTTGGCAGGAAAACAGGATCCCTTTTTGTAGGCGTTGTAATTGAGTTCCGCAACTTCTGCACTGGGCCAATCTAAAACGGAGCCGGAGAGATTGCACAGTCCTTGAAGCGCTTCTTGGGAAAAGTTTGAATATTTACTTAGGCATAGGG
>JBNMGX010000229.1:0-3824 GCA_050872465.1 Hallerella sp. | reverse complement strand
GTTTCCGCCTTGTCGGGATTTTCCCTGTCCCACGCGGCTTTTTTCACCTTCCAGGCTTCGGCGATTTTTTGAAGTTCTTCCAGACGCTCGGCAAAGGCTTTTTCCACTTCCGGGAAAATCTGGAAAGGATTTTCGGCATCGCCGCCGAGACGACGAACCGTTTCCTCGGTCGAAGCTCCCGCACCGGAAAGAGGCTGCCCATGCGTGGAAACCTTTCCCTCGAAAGATTCGCCCGAAGCGCCGACAGCGCCTTTCGCCATCGTCGTATGCCCGATGACAATCGTCGGACGTTCCTTTTCGGCAAAGGCCTTCTGGAACGCCGCACGGAGTTCCGGAACATTTTCCCCGTCGGCTTCGAGAACGTTCCAGCCCCAGGATTCGTACTGCTTCCTGAAATCCTGATCCATCACGTCTTCCGTCTTGCAAGAAAGCTGCACACCGTTTGCGTCGTAGAAGAAGACGAGGTTCGAAAGCTTGAGATGCCCGGCAACGCGCCCGACACCGTAAGCGATTTCTTCCTGGATGCCGCCGTCCGAAACAAGCAGAACAGTCTTGTGTTCGAGAATGTCGCCGAACTGGGCGACCTTGTAGCGTTCCGCGATGGCAACGCCCGCAGCCATTCCCTGTCCTAGTCCCAGAGGTCCCGACGAATTTTCGATTCCATGTTCGACAGAAAGCTCCGGATGCCCGGACGTGATGCTTCCGAACTGGCGGAAGTTCTTGAGGTCTTCCATCGAGAGGCGTCCCGTGAGGAGAAGCTCCGAATAGAGCAGCGGAGACATGTGCCCCGGATCCATCAGGAAGCGGTCGCGGGCTTCCCAATTCGGATTCTTCGGATCGAACCGGAGAAATTCCGCAAAGAGAAGCGTTACGGCTGTCGCTGCGCCCATCGCTCCGCCCGGATGCCCGGACTTCGCCTTTTCGACCATGGCGGCGGAAAGGATTCGAACGTTGTCGGCAGCTTTTTGAATTATTGAATCGTCCACGGGAAGCCTCTGTGAAAAATTTTCAAGCCAAATTTAGATTACATTCGGCAAATTCTCAACGGCAAAAAAGCAAAAGAACTATATTCACCCCCGATGAAAAGATTTAAGAGCATTTTTCAGAACCTGTGCCATCCAGCGGGAATCATCGGGTCGCTCATCGCCATAGCGATTCCCTTTCTCATCTATCTCGGACCGAACGTCGGGGCAAAGGACGCCATCCGCATTTTGGACCAGAAGCTTCCCTTCACGCTGTTTCTAGCCCAGCTCGCAGCGGGCCTCATCCTCTTCAACCTTCTTTTCAAGGATTTCCGGGCTTATCTGAAAGAGCATTTTCCGCCGCTTCCCTACCTGATTCTCGTTTCTGTTTTCGCCCTTTTCGCGACGATCTTCGCCGGGACGCAGATAGAGGCCCGTCACCGCGTCCAAAGCGACGAAAGCGTCTTTATGGCGATTGCCCAGAACATGTATTTCAACCAGACGACGGGAACGTGCGACGAGGGAGAATTCCAGAACGGTACGCTCGACTGTTACCGAAATTCCGACAGTTTCAAGACGAAAGGGCTTTCCTTTCTCTACCTCCTGGGAATGCCGTTGTTCGGTCCGGACCTGCACTGGGTTTTCCACGCGGAGCTTGCGATGCTCTTCTTCGCAGCGCTCCTCCTCTTTTTCGCCATTCGGGCGTGGACGGGCGACGATATGCTTTCCGCGCTTTCGAGCATCATCCTTTTCGCGCAGCCGACCGTTCTTTTCCAGTTTCGATCGATGTCCGTCGAGCCTCTCTACATTTTTCTCTCTGCGCTTTCCCTGTGGATTTTCAAGTGGGCTTTCGACCGCAACACGTGTCGCCACTGGATGCTCGCCGCGATAGTCCTCGCTTTCTTCGCCCAGACCCGCCAGGAAACGGTCTTCTGCCTTGCCGCGTTCCTCGCCATCGCCCTCCCGAAGCTCCTCGACCGAAAAGACTTCAAAGCTCCGGCATTTTTTGTGACGCTTTCGATTTTTTCCGTCCCGATTCTCCTCACGATCAGCTATTTCCAGGGGTACGGTTTCCAAGGAGGAACTTATTCCGCCCACGGACACTTCATGGAAAACCTACTCGGCAACTGGTCCGTGATGACAAAGCCCCTTTCGGAAAACGGCCTTCTCGCCAACCCCTTCCTTTCGAGTTTCAACTACCTCTTTCTTCTCGGGCTTGTCATCATATGCGTCCAGGCACTCCGCGAAAGTCTCGTGAAAAATTTCGGAACAAACACGAAAATCGCCGGATTCCTTCTCCTTTACCACATCCAGACATACATGATTCTCGAAAACGTCTCGGGCGACTTCACGATTGAAATCAACCAGCGTTACGCCCTCGTGATGATGCCCTCAATGGCTTTCCTCGCCGCATACGCCTTGAAGCACCTGCTCGCTATCGCCTGCTTCCTTTTCGGAGCGACCCGCTTCAAGACAAGCTTCCTCGCCAATTTTCTTGCAACGCTAGTCCTTGCCTCCGCCGCTTTCGGAAATACGTTCCATTACAGGGAAAGCTTCAACCGGAACATCATGTACAACCGGAACCACCTTACAACAGAGGAAGCGGAAATCTGGAAATGGCTTGACACCCAGCCCAAGAAGCCGCGCCTGTTCGTCTATGGCAGGCCATGGCACTTTGTCGCCTATGGGGAATCATCGATTCACTACGACCGCGCACGAAAAATCTCCCCGGATTCCCTGGAACGGCTCGTCAGAAAATACGACGGCGAGGTTTACTACATCCGCGGGCTTGACTGCTGGGATTCCAAGACATACCACGCCAAGGCCGTGGAGCGTCGCATCCCGACGACCTGCGATGTCTTTGAACGCGAAGCGAAACTCGAAGACGTCTATCGAGTGCTGGTTACGAATAATTACTGGGTCCGCATCGCGAAGATCCACGCCCGGAGAAATTACGACCCGGCAAAACTTTTCGCCTTCGGCTTCTGGCAGGGAAATCCCGAGACAAAGACTTTGATTTTCAACTCGGCGGCATACCAGGAAACTGCGGAACCGTGGAAAGTCCGCGTATCGCTCAACGGGGACTCCATTTTCGAAAAGCCTTATCGCAAGGGGGATTTCAGCGACACGCTGGGAGGGCCGGAGCTTCTCCCGGGATACAACAAACTCGAAGCGACCATCTACGATTCGACTTCGGGCGAAAAAATCGCCCACATCGAGGATTACCGCTTTTTCCGGTTCGAAGGCGCGCTCCAGATGTCCCTGATACAGCCAACAGAAAATGTCCAAGGCTGGGGAGAACTTCACGTCAATTCGACGGTCGATGGGAACGTGTTTACGCTTTCCGGCAAGAAATTTCCCGAAGGCTTTGGCACGCACGCTCCGAGCAGGACGACGTTCGACATCCGCGGGGAGTTCAATCGTTTTACGGCGATGATCGGTCTTGACGAAGAGAGCCTCTGCAGCGACGGGATTTCGTACAAAGTTCTTGGCGACGGAAAGGTTCTCGCCCAAGGCGCCAGGCTTTCCCCGGGAATAATCGACTCGCTCGACGTTCCCGTCCAAGGTATCCGCCATCTCGCCATCGTCACCGATTCGCTTTCGAGCAAGGACTGCGACCACGTCGATCTAGTCCTTCCGACCCTCTATCCCGAAATCAAAATCAACCCGAAATCCTAGTAATGCTCCTATCCGTCATCGTCCCCCTCTACAATGAAGAAGAAATCGTCGCGAAGACTTTCTCGGTCCTCGAACAGGAACTTGCCGAAATCGATCACGAACTGATTTTCGTAAATGACGGTTCCACGGACAGAACGCGCGAAATTCTAGAAAGCCTTCTGCCCCAAACGCCGCAGAATCGGC
>JBNMGX010000228.1:0-3831 GCA_050872465.1 Hallerella sp. | reverse complement strand
TAAGTACTCCGATATGAACGACGGGGCAACTCGCGAGTATATGCAGTATTTCGCCACCCAGAAGTGCGAAACCGCAAGGATGAAGCGCATTCACGAGCTGGTCGAAAAGTACCGTATGGATCCCGCAACGAGGAAGGCATATATGACTCTGGAACAGGAACTCAATCTCCGCTATAAGCACGGATTCAAGGAAGGACGCGAAGACAGCGCCGAAGCATTCCTTCGCGAAGGTGATTCTGTAGAGCGTGTAGCCCGTGTCCTCAAGTTGCCGCTTGAAAAAGTGCAGGAAATTGCGGACAGGATCGCTGCGGAAACTTCGCACCCTTGACGCAGATACTAAACGCGATGTAAAAATCATCTCAGTTTTTTTGATGTTTCTAATTGCATTCTGCGTTAGGGATGGAAGCCCGTTAGGGTTCGGAGTGCCTCTCGTTATTGCGCTAGGCACTCTGAACGGAAAAAGCAACGCGTCAGGCGTTGCTTTTATACCGCAACAGCCCGGCCACGGCGTAGCCGCGGAACGCCCAGAAAAGGAATCGAACGATTATGTCCCCCGCATCCACCCTCATCCTGATAAAAGGCGAAATCAAGACGGAAGATGTTTCTACTCTTTCGTTCGATGACGCGAGCCATACTTGCGTTGTCGTCTTTAACAGCGGGAAGTCTTACAGGTACAATGCGGGGAATGTGGTTTTCCTCGAGAATCCCGTTCCGCATGATTTTTCGGAACAGAAAATTTGTGCGGACGGGTCCGAGTTACACGACATCCAGTCGATTCTCGAGTTCAAGAATCCATCGACCGGCAAGCGCTACTGGCACGTGATTTTCAAGACCGGCGCCAAGACTTACAGGTACGACGACCTGAAGGTTCTGAACAAGTCGAAGGACGAATTTTCGAATAGCGTCTTAAACTACCTGAAAGACATCGCGGCGAACAACCCCCTGCTCATTCCGGGCGAGGCCGCGAGCACCGACAGGCAAAAGGATGTTTCTATACTGCTAAGGCAGTACGAAAAAATCAAGGGGATTTACGAGCACGAAGAAACGGCGCTTACGTACTATCTAAAGACGGGCCCGCTAAAAGACACGCACCCAATGGCGCGCGAAGATCTGATTTTCCCCTTCGGCAGTAACCTGAGCCAGATTAACGCGGTTCAAAATACCTTCAAGTATAACATCAGCCTTATCCAGGGCCCGCCAGGGACCGGCAAGACCCAGACCATCTTGAACATTCTCGCGAACCTCTTGATTCAGGGCAAAACCGCACTGGTGGTTTCGAACAACAACAGTGCCATCCAGAACGTTCAAGAAAAGCTCGCGCAATACAAGCTGGATTTTTTATCGGCCATGCTTGGCAAAAGCGAGAACAAGGAAGCCTTTGTACAATCCCAGGTGAACCGCAAAATAGATTTGCCCACGGCGCCAAACGACCCTGCTCTGCAATTGTGGAAAATGGTAATCCCGAATTATGTTGCCGCGGCAAAGACACTCTTTAGCACGCAAAACGAGCTGGCGCAGGTCAAGGCCGAATACGAAGGGATTCAGAAGAACTACGAGCATTTCAAGGTCTATCTGAAGGAACTTGGCGTTTCGAATGATACCTTTGAAAACCGCAACAATCTTGAACAAGGTGAAATCAAGGAAATCCGAGATCAGATTGAAGCCATCGCTAAGAAGAAGCCTTCTAAAAATCAGCTTTCATTTTTCATGCGATTTAAGATTCGCTTTTTTAAAGGACTGTTCAACTGGAATTTTTTAAAGGGGAATATTGCGACCATTATCGCGAGTCTCGAAGATTCCTGTTATGTGGCCCAGCTGGCGGAATACGCCAATCGCATCAGGAGCCTAACAAATACCGTGAAGGCCAACGAAAAAGCCTCTGCGAATCTTGTGGAATTTTCGAAGGGTATTCTGTATGACAATCTTTCGAAAAGGTTCAATTCACAAAAACAGACAGTCTATTCAAAAGACGACTTGTATTTTAAATGGAGTTTGTTCCTCAAGGATTATCCTATCGTCTTCAGCACCACGTTCGCCTCGAAAAGTGCGCTCAACCACAATGCGATTTTCGACTACATCATCATGGACGAATCTTCGCAGGTGGATATCGCGACCGGTGCGCTGGCCTTATCTTGTGCGAAGAACGCTGTAATTGTGGGCGACAGCAAGCAGCTCGACAAGGTGACCACCAAAGGCGAAAAGGAAAAGTACGACGAGATTTTCGCAAAGCACAAGGTTCCGCAGATGTACAACTGCGGCGACGTCACGTTCCTAAATTCCATCGCGGGCTTTATCCCTGCCGGTTCCCAAACTTTGCTGCGGGAACATTACCGCTGTAATCCTAAAATCATTGAATTCTGCAATCAGAAATTTTACGACAACCAGCTGATTGTTCTTTCCAAGAATAGCGAACAGAATCCGCTAAAAATTCATTGGACCGTTCCTGCCAGCCAAGAGAACAACGTAAACCAAAAGCAGGTGGATGCCATTGCGCGCGAGGTTTTGCCGCAGCTCACCACACACGACGTGGGTATAATCGCGCCCTATCGCAACCAGTGCCGCGCCTTAAGGAACGTGATTCCGGGCCTAGACATTTCGACCATCCACAAGTTCCAGGGCCGCGAAAAAGACGCCATCATCTTTTCGACCGTCGATAACGAGCTGACGGAATTTTCGGGAGACCCGCAGATTATCAACGTCGCCGTTTCACGCGCCAAAAATCAGTTCATCCTGCTCGCCACCAAGCAGGAGCAACCCAAGGGCAGCCTGCTGAGCGACCTAATCGGTTACATCCAGTACAATGCCGGCATTTCTACCGAAAGCGCAATTTATTCCATCTTCGATTTTCTGTTTGATTCCAAGAAGGTTAAATCGTTTGACGCGAGCAAACAGATTTCCAAGTACCCCACCGAAAACGCAGCGTACGAAATGATTTGCAGAGTCCTTAAGGATTGCCCGAGCCTCGAAGTTTATTTCGAGTACCCCATGAACCACCTGATTCGCGACTTTTCAAAACTTGATGGCGAACCCGCGCTGCTCCATTACGCCAAGCACCCCGCCACCCACATTGACTTTTTGATCACCAATCGCATCACCAAGTCGCCCGTTCTGGCCGTAGAAATCGACGGCGCAAGCTTCCACAAGGCAGATTCCGTCCAAGGCACCCGCGACCGCATGAAAAATGCAATCCTCGAACGCTACGGTATCGATTACATCCGATTCTCCACCAAAGGAAACGGAGAAGAAGAAAAGCTTAGGGAGAAAGTGAAGGGGTTTAGAATTTGAGATGCTAAATTCGGCTATTTTATAGTTTTTCTACATAATTTTTATTTTAAGTCTTGTTTTTTCGTTTTAAAGTAGTATTTTTGTAGAAATCCTACAAAAAGG
This sequence comes from Hallerella sp., assembly GCA_050872465.1. Taxonomy (GTDB): domain Bacteria; phylum Fibrobacterota; class Fibrobacteria; order Fibrobacterales; family Fibrobacteraceae; genus Hallerella. The sequence continues at coordinate 444 of JBNMGX010000228.1, read as the reverse complement.
AGACTTTAATGCTAATAAAAATTGAATTAGAGAACATTTTTTCCACTAAAGACCGAATTTGCATCGATTTTAGGGCCGCGAACACCAAAACGGCCCAGTCTCAGAAGTTGGCCGACAACGTCATCGAATGGAACGGTCTAAAAATTTTAAAGACCATCGGTCTCTTTGGTGCAAACGCATCGGGCAAGTCCAGCATTTTGAAGGCGATAGAATTTTGCTGCGCCATGGTCCTCGAGTCGCACCTGCATAACGACAGCGATGTTTTGAGCTACATGCCGTTCAAGTTCGAGGGCTACCAAGACAAGCCCAGCAGTTTTTTGATTGATTTCGTTTGCAACAACATTGAATACGAATACTCATTCTCTCTGTTGCATTCCAAAATTATAACGGAACAGTTGTTCTACTACCCCAACGATCGTCGCGCACGAATTTTCGAACGCACTG
>JBNMGX010000227.1:0-3833 GCA_050872465.1 Hallerella sp. | reverse complement strand
GGGTGAGCCATCTGATAGGCGAGCAGATTCACGAGGGCGATCCGTTCCGCCTATACGCGAAGCGTCCGCTCGAACCGGGAATGATGATTTCGAACGAGCCGGGGCTTTACGGGTATTTTGAAATTGATTTGGAAAATGTCCATTACGCGGAAGATATCGGCATCCGCATCGAGAACGACCTGCTCGTGACGGAAAACGGCTGCGAGGACCTCTCGCGGGATATTCCGCGGGAAATCGACGAACTGGAGACGCTTCTCGCCTAAAAAGCTATCTTTGTAAAATCGCGATAAATTTTGCACCAAGGTTCTTTATGAAAAAATGGATTTTCCTGAGCTTTCTGCTCGCCTTTTCCTCTGCGTATTCCATGTGGAACGAATACGGCGTCATCCCTTCGACATTCGAAGTGGAACTGAATGCCTACGGCGCGTTTTACCGGTCGGCTTACCACGATGGGGACGATATTTCCCTGTCCGACAAGGAGTCGCAGCTGAACCTGGTTCCGACAGTCCGCATCCGCCCGGTCAAGGGTCTGGAATTCAACTTTTCCTATCCGATTCGGGACGACGGTCTCAAGAACTCGACGGGAACGTGGGGGCCGATTCTCGGTCTCAAGTATGGCGGTCCTTCTTCGGCGGGATTTCTCGAATTCGTGTTTCCCGCGGGCGACAAGAAGCTTCTCGGCAACGGGGACAATCCTTCTCCGGCGCTCGTCTTCGGCGGAACGAACTTTTACGGCAGCTGGGAATCGTTCGGAGTGCGTCTCCATTCCTGGTATTTCTGGGATTTCAACAAGTATTCCGCGGACGAGCTTTACTTTTTGGTGCGCCCCGAGTTCAACTTCGGGATGATTCGCTTGGGACTGGGTTTCCCGTTTGAATTCCTGTTCGGAAGCGATGCCGCCTGGGTTTCCAATACGCCGGGCAATGTCCGCGCAATCGGCTATACGGACGACGACGAATTCGGTTACACGATGACCATTTCGATTGAACCGAAAGTGACGATCGCTCTCGGAAAGTTCGACGTGGAGCCTTACTTTTCGATCCCTCTCTGGGAATACACGAGTGATGCCGCGGTTCTCATCGACGGCTTTACCCTGGGTTGCGCTCTGCGCGTCAAGTTTTAATCGCCTTTTCGAGGTTTGACTATGTGGAAAATCAAAGGTGCCTGGCCTCTGTTTCTTTCGATATTCTTTACGAACTTTGCCTTGATGGGGCACTTCGTCTTTACGCAGAAGGTCATCGCGATGCATTATTCCGGGTCGGAGCTTCTGTTCTGGGGCGCGCTCCTGCAGTCGTTCTTCCTCTTGCCGTTCCTCTGCATGGTGGTTCCGGCGAGCTTCTTTTCGAACCGCTTTTCGAAGAGCCGCGTCATCGCCTGGAGCTCGCTTGTCATGACGGCTTCGTTTATCGCGACGGGCATTTTCTACACGCTCAAGTTCTATAACCTCGCGATCTTCTTCACGCTGCTGACCGCTTCGGCGTTTGCGTTGCACAGCCCTGCCAAGTATGGGATTCTCAAGGAAATGTTCGGGACGAAGCTGCTCGGCTACGCGAACGGCTTTCTCCAGATTTTTTCGGTTGCGGCGCTCGTGCTTGCCGCTCTGATGGTTCCGGGGCTTGACGCCGTGGAATCCACGTTCGATTCGGCGCCGACGGTGAAGGAGTTCTTGCGGAAGACGGTTGCCTGGCCGTGGGTCTTTATGGGGGTGAGCCTGCTCTCGACGGTGTTTGCGTTCTTTGTGCCGAAGGTCGGTCGAGAATACGCTTCGGCGCGGCGCTCTTCCGTGGTGCGGAACGTGGTGCATACGTGGAAGCTTCCGACTGTCCGCGCATGCATTGTCGGCATTTCTATCTTCTGGGCGGGCGTGCAGATTTTCGTGATGGTTTTCCAGCAGGACGCGACGGGCAGCGAAACGCTTGCGCTTTTCAAGAACGGGATTTTCTTTGCGGTTATCGGGTTGATGCTCGGGTCGTTCATCGTGGCGCGGGCTTCGAAAGACTTTATCGAGACGGGGCTTGTTCCGATGGGGGCGCTCGGGTCGTCGATTTGTCTTTTGCTCGTCCCGTTTCTCTCTTCCGCCGTGGCGATTGACATCGTCTTTTTGCTGATTGGATTTTTCGGTTCGATGTTCCTCGTGACGCTCAACGCGCTTCTCCAGTTCAACACGGTGCCGACGAACTCGGGGCGGATCCTCGCCGTTTCGAACCTGATCCAGATCGTCATCCTGGGGCTTTTCCTCGGGTTAGAAACGCTCATCATCCATTACACGCAGAAGCTCTTTCCGAACGAACAGCACCTGACCTTTCCGATTTTCTTCTTGCTGCTCGCGCTGATTTCCTTTATCGGGTTCGCCTATTCGCTCAAGCACTTGCCGCAGGCTCTTCTCCGCTCCCTGCTCCGCACGTTCTTCAGTTCCTACAAGCTGAAAGTTCTGGGCTTGCAGCACATTCCCGACGAGGGACCGGTGCTCTTGATGGGGAACCATTTCAGCTTTATCGACTGGGCTGTCTTGCAGATGGCGACGCCGCGGCCTCTCCGCATTGCGAGCAACAAGGACCATTTTGAAAAGTGGTATCTGCGCTGGGTGCTCAAGCGTATGGGCGTTATCCGCATCCACAGGAAGAACCCGAAGGACGCGATGAAGTCCATCCACGAGGCGCTTCTCGCCGGTGAAGCGGTCGTGCTGTTCCCGGAAGGGGAAATTGCGAAGACGCCTTTTATCGGGCCTTTCCGGCTGGACTATTCCGCGGCTATCGAGGGGACGGAAGCGGTCATCGTGCCGTTCTACATCCAGGGCCTCTGGGGGAGCCGTTACGCCTATTCCGATTCCCAGCTGTTCGGGCCGAAAGTTATGCGGGTGATTACGGTCGCTTTCGGTGCGCCGGTTTCGAAGGAGACGTCGCCGAACAGGATCCGGAACATCGTCCGGGAAATTTCGATCGACGCCTGGAGCAATTCGCTCAAGTATTACAAGCCGATTGCGGAATCCTGGCTCAAGGCCTGCAAGAAAGTCGTCGGGGCGGGACCTTCCATCTACAGCCCGGACGGGGCGCATCTTTCGGGCTACAAGCTCCTCTGCGCGACTCTCGCCTTTAGCCGCGTCTATAAGAAGATGCTTGCGGGACAAAAGAATATCGGCATCATGCTTCCGCCGTCCGGTGGCGGCATCATCGCGAATCTCGCGGGCTGGGTCCGCGGGATGGTCAATGTGAACCTGAATTATACATCGTCGCCGGATATCGTGCTGAAGTGCATGGAACGCGCGGATATAAAGACGGTCATCACCAGCCGAGTGTTCCTCGAACGCCTGAAGCAGAAGGGAACGGACTATTCCGTCTTGTCGAAGAGCTGCCAGCTTGTCTATGCGGAAGACGTTTTGAAGAGCATTCCGAAACTTTCGATGCTTTTCCACATGGTCGTGGGCGTCGTGCTGCCGGCTTTCCTCATCAAGTTCTTCTACTTCAAGAAAATCCGGCTTTCGGATACCGCGGCGATTCTCTTCAGTTCGGGGACGGAAGGGATTCCGAAGGGAGTCGAGCTGACGCATTACAACATGATTGGAAACTGCCAGCAGCTGTCGTGCATTTTCAACGCGAACAAGTCCGATGTGATGCTCGCGGAGCTTCCGCTCTTCCACTCGTTCGGGCTGACGGTGAACGTTCTTCTCTGTCTTGTCGAAGGGACGCCGATTGTGGTCGTCGCTGACCCGACGGACGTGAAGACGATGGCCCGGGTTTGCGCAGAATTCCGCGTCACGGCCTTTGTGGGAACGCCGACATTCCTCCGCGCTTTTACGGTGAACCGCTGGGTGCACCAGCGGTTCACCGTAAAAG
>JBNMGX010000226.1:0-3837 GCA_050872465.1 Hallerella sp. | reverse complement strand
CGGCGTGTTCCGGGATGAGCTTTTCCAGGTGCGTTCGAGAGTACGGCCCGTAATCAAGTTCTTGATGCGAACGCGGTTGAACGCCTGTCCCTTGCCGGGCTTCACGAACTGGTTATCGACAATCATCCACGGCTGGCCATCGACGATAATCTTCAACTTTTTGCGGAACTCGTTTGTACTGACAGTACCCATAAATATGCCTCATCGAAAAGATTTAGATTTGAAAGAAAAATAGAAAAAATATGACACAGGCAACGCCATTTTTTACCAGTTTGAAAGAACTATTCGCCTTTTTGGAACTGCCGGAACCTAAAATCCAGGTTGCGAACACCCGGTTTTCCTTTTTTGTTTCGTGGCATTTCGCCTCCAAGATAAGGAAAGGCGACCCGAACGATCCGCTTTTGCGCGAAATTTTACCCACAGAAGATGAAAACCGTATCGTCGAAGGCTTTTCGGACGATCCGGTCGGTGACGCCATGAGCGAAAAGGCTCCGGGCATTTTGCAAAAATACAAGGGTCGCGTCCTCGTCGAACCGACCTTCGCCTGCAGCCTGCATTGCCGGTTCTGTTTCCGCAGAGCGGAAGCGCGGCGCGCACCCGAGAATTTTCCAGCCCGGCTTTCCGACTGGCTTTTGGAACATCCCGACATCTCCGAAGTGATTCTTTCGGGCGGCGATCCTCTGATGCTCTCGCGACAAAATTTCGATGCGCTCATCGGCGCAATCCTGCCCCACGGTCATGTGCGAACGCTTCGCATCCACACGCGCATCCCGGTCACCTATCCGCAAGCCCTTTCCGAGAACAGCAAGACTTCCCTGCTCGAACCGCTACGCAAGGTCGCGGAAAAAAAGAAACTGGTCGTTGTCACGCACGTAAACCATCCGAACGAACTAGACGATATGTCGGCAACCGTACTGGAATCGCTTCGGAAACTCGGGGCGCATCTTCTCAACCAGTCGGCACTCCTGAAAGGCATAAACGATTCTGCGGAAATTCTCGTGGAGCTCTCCCAAAAGCTTTTTGAACAAGATGTTCTCCCCTACTACCTGCACCAGCTCGACCATGCGACAGGTGTCGCCCACTTTGAAATTTCGGATGCGGAAGCGCTGCGGATTATGGAAATTTGCGGAACGCCTTGCCGGGATACCTCGTCCCGAGGCTTGTCCGGGAAGTCGCCGGCGAAAGCTCCAAGCGACCAATCTGGGATTGCTGCGAGATTAGGAATTAGGGAATAACCGCCGCGCGACCTGTGGTTTTATGCAGGCCTGGCTTTTCTATCTAGGAAAAGCTCGCTATGCCGCCATTGTCGGGATAGCCCCAATGATTTTGCAGACCTTAAAACAGCGCCTTGATCCCGAAATGGAGAAGACCGTCTAGCGCTCCCGCCCCGCGGTGAAGCGCATAGAAAAGCGAGAAGCTCCAGGTGCCGCGATACTGCGAAACGCCAAGTCCGTAGCTGTAAGTATCGGACCATCCATGCGACGGAAATTCCGCACGATGCAGTCCCGGTTCAAAGAAGCCGTGAAACGCCAAGTTTTCCATCATGCGCCACTGCAAATCGAGTTCCGAAGTCCCATAGGCTCGTGTCCGAAAGAATCCCGGGCGATATCCCTTGAGATTTTCCAAGCCTCCCAGAGAAAAAAGAAAACTCCTGCCAAAATGGCGGTCCGTCGGCAAAAGCGTTCCGACAGAAAACGACGAATGCAGGACAAGCATTCTGGAAATCGAGGTAAAAAATTCACCGCTTGCCCGTAAATCCGTGATGAACGCATGTGAAGAATCCGAGCGTTCCCTGGCTACGCGAAATGTCCCCGAAAGACGCTGCCCGTGCCGCGGCAAGACGATGCGATCGACATTTTTAAATTCCGTTTCGAGCGCATACGTCAAGCGATCGTTTCCGACGCCTCCGAGAACGGCAAATTCGAAAAAGAATCCGACGCTTTTTGAAAGGCCCGCTTCGAGAAGAGCCGTGCGAGATGTCGAATCGTCTTCAAACGAGCCGCGGGCGATTCCGTTCCAGCCGCTTCCCAATAGCCACGGTTCCTTGTACGATGCGGAAACGGAACGTTCCCAGTCACCGGAAATTCCCGAAACGTTCAGGTCGCGACCGGTCCCCCTCATGTTGTAGAGCGAAAGTTCGATGTTCCCGGCAAAGCCTCCGCCATCGCCACTCGCATACGAAACAAAGCCTTCCACACTGTTCACGGAAAGATCGCGCATCGAAAAGACCGGAAAGAGCCTGCTTCGCACCGAGTCCCGGTAAAGCTTCGGCTGGGAGGTCTCTTCAAAATATCCCGAACGGATAAGCTTGCGCTCGGCGCGCCCCAAGTCCGAAAGACGGACAAGAGTTCCCGCTTCAAGCCCCGAAAGGCGTGAAAACATTTCCTTCTTGCTTTTGGAATTTTCCCTGTTTTCCGCATCTGCCCAGACCCAGGCGCTTCCCCGCTCGATAGACACGTGCGCAAATCCCGCGGAGTCAATCGAATACGAAGCTTTCGCAAAAGGATATCCGTTTTCGGAAAGCGCATCGACCGTATCGCGAAGAGCCTGTTCCAGCGTTTCACACAAATTATTTAAAAATCTTTCGCCAAAATCCTTGCCGATATCTCCGGAAGTTTCGACTTTTTGAACGACGCATTCCGAGGAATACGCACAAACGAAGCAGAAAAGAAATGCGGACAAAAACTTTTTCATCGAAACCTAGAAATAGGCGCGAGCCTCCATCGACATCTTCTGGAAAATTCCCGATTCCGCCGACCCGAAGCGGATGACATAATAAAAACCGAGAGAAAGATAGTCGTTCGCATCGACCGAAGCGGACAAGGAATTTCGGAAAGTCGTCCCCTTGCCAAATCCCGAAACCATCTGATACGGCAAGACGGAATTTTTTGACGAGACAACGGTCGCGCTGAACTCGTTGGAAGCCCGGACAAGACGGTCGTCATCGTATCCGAGCGTAAAGGAAGCCTGTCGCAGAAAAGCGTCCATGCCACCGCCCTCGTCCTTTCCCGAGCCTTTCCGAATCCAGCCTTTCGGGATTACGTACAAATGAAGCGGCAATTCCCTTTTCCAGGAAGCGGTCACCTCGTAAATTTTCCAGTCCATCTTTTGGACCGTCCGCAAATCGACAAATTCAAGTCCTGGCGAAAGTTCCCAGGTTTCCTTTTTCCGAGCGCTGTAAATGCCGGTGAGCCTGTGCCAGGAACGGTTTTCAAAATACCCGCCTACCGTATTCCGTTTTTCGCTCGCCACGCCGACGGCGTACTCGGCGGAACCGCGATTTTTAACTTCCGTCCACAGGAGCGAAAGTTCTCCGTTGAAAATTCCGCTGCTCATTTTCCTTAACGTTCGATTCAAAAACGGCGGAAGAAAGAGCGTCTTTCCCGTCGTATCGCGACCTTCGCTTTCCCCGCTAAACGAAAATTCCAGATCGCGGAGGATTCCCCGGGAAACGCCGAGCTTTCGCGGCTGAAACGTTAAATCCAGAGAGAGTTTTGCGGAACTCGCCCGGACGGCATCCGCGGAATCGCTTCGTCCCATTCCTTCATAGACAAAATTTCCGTTATCGACGCCTTCGACAAATACGCCCGCAAGACTGTCGAAAAGGACATCGCCCGTTCCCGGAGCGACGGCTTTGTAGATGGGAACATAGGGAACTTCGCGGGTAAGCCCCAGACGATACGATGCGCTCCCCGAAAGTGGCGAAGAGGCGGAACCGAACCGGACCGATTCCTCGGAAAGAAAAGAATTCGATGCGCCGGACGTATCCAGGTCTGTTCGCTTATACTGCAGGACATGCGAAAAGGCGGCTGTTCTCCCGTCGAAGCCCATCGAATG
>JBNMGX010000225.1:0-3846 GCA_050872465.1 Hallerella sp. | reverse complement strand
GGTCGGCGCCCTCTCGGTCCACCTCGTAAACGGTGTCTGGGGAACGCTCGCCGTGGGAATTTTCGACATCACCGGACAATTCAACATCGGCACGCAGCTCCTGGGAATTGCCTGCTACGCGGTCCCCTGCTTCCTCGGCGCCTCGGTCATCTTCCTTCTCATCAAGAAGACCGTCGGTCTCCGCGTGAGCGAACAGGAAGAACTCCGTGGCCTCGATGCGAGCGAACACGGACAAGAAGCCTACAGCGGATTCCAAATCTTCAGCAACACCTGATATCAGGAACAATGCTCCATGGCAAAAGGCGCCTGCGCAAGCGGGCGTCTTTTTTTGTATGCGTTCAAAGCGACCGATTCAAGAGAGGCCTTATCGGAAAACTTTTATAGACCGGTTAAAACCATTGTGAAGCTCCCGGACATTCACTACATAGATTCCGCGATCAAAGGACTTGAGGGAAATCTCTGCCGAGCCTTTTTCCGAAAGTTTCCCATTGGATTCGAGCAGTTTTTTTCCGCCGAGATCGTAGATGGAAATTTTTACGTTTTCGGGGATTCCGGTTAGCCGGAGCGATCCGTCCCGGACCTTTGCGTCAAAGTGCGGATATCTGTTTTCCGCAAAAAAAGCCGTTTCCCCATCCGCTGCGCTGGAAGAATCCTTCGCCGCTTCCGACTTTTCGACGAGAACTTCCACGCGGCCCGTGTATTCGGTCCCATCATTTCCCTTGACCGTATAGCGGAAAGCCGTAAGCCCGTGGAAATTTTTCTCCGGCGTAAACTCGGCGGAATAACCGTCCTCTTTCAGCGAAACGCTTCCTCCGTCTAGAGCTTCTACCGCATAGACCGGGGAAACGTCCTGGAAGCCCCGCGTAATCGTCCGCAAGTCAAAAGTCGTCGAAGAATCCTGCTTCACCCTCGTATGCATCGCCCCGAGCCAGTTGATGTACTTTTCGATGAAAAGATATCCGTCCGCCGCCTTGCTTGTCGCATCGTCCTTGGATTTGTCGTAGCCCATCGCCTCTTCGAAGTAGTCCGGCATTCCGTCCCCGTCGGAATCTACGGGAGCCTCCCCCGCGAGAACTTCTCCCCAGCCGCCATTTGCCGAAAGTCCCATGTCGGCGACGGACTTGACAAGCGCGCCCTCCTTGCCAAGCGTCCCCGCCTGGTGCCAGATAAGCGAATCGATATCGTCATACGGCAGCACGCCGGACTGCGAATTGACCAGCCGCCAGGCGGTCGCCGCGCTATAGACAGGATTCTTCTTCGTCTCCTCGCTCCACGGTTCGGCAAGTTCCTCGCCCGCTCCCTGGTAATAATAAATGTCGGTCGGGCCGCCGTTCAGCTTTCCGTCGCGGTTGTTGTCTATCATGTTTCCGCTCGCGTAGATGGACTGGTTCTTGTCCACCTGGAACCACGGATTCTTTCCCTTGGGACCATAGACAAAGTAATTGTTCACGATATCGTGCTTGAAATGCGTCGAAGTGTGCGTCGTGTAGCCCGCTTCGAAGTTGTAATGGACATTGTTTGCAAAAACGTCATTTATTTTATCCAAAGGGTTCCGGTTGTGCGTATTGATGAACGCGTTGTAGTACCACGCCCAGGTCCCATCGACGGATTCGACGTGCGCCCCGAACTGCTGCCCGATCGGATTTGCCACGAGCGAGTTCTGGACCGTGACGCCCGTGATGCGGTAGTTCGCATTGTCGGAGCTTCCGCCAAAATTGTTCCACGGCGCAAGTTCGATGGAGCAGTGATCGACGATGATGTTTTTCGAATCGTAAAGGTTCAGGGCGTCGTCCTTTTTGGAGCTGGTATTCTCCCCGGGCCTTATCCGCAGATAGCGGAGGATGATGTTCGACTGTTTTCCGGTGGAAACCTTTCCGCCGTGAATCGCGATTCCCTCTCCCGGAGCCGTCTGCCCGGCGATGGTGATGTTGCTCTTGACGGACACGGCGCTCTGGATGTTGATGATGCCGCCCACGTCGAATACGACAATGCGGTTCGGTGCGCTGACCGCATCCCGAAAGGAGCCTTCGCCCGAATCGTTCAAATTTGTCACATGGTAAACGGTTCCGTTCCGCCCGCCCGAGACATTCGCCCCGAATCCGACCGCCTCGGGAAAAGCCTTGACGTCCGCTTCCGAAAAGCCGAAAGTTCCCAAAAGGCCAGCCAAAAGAATCCGACTGAATTTCGTTTTCATAAAAATCTCCCGAATTAGCGGACCGTCACCTTGGCTGTCCTGTGGAAACCTTTTCCGCGAACGTTCACCACGTAGATTCCCTTTCCGAAGAATCCCAGGTCAAGCGTTGCGATTCCATTCGGCGAAGCGACCGTTTTCGAAGTCATCAAGTTTTTGCCGCTCACATCGGTGAGCGTGATGGTCGCCCTTTCGGGAAGCCCGGAGAAATAGGCGATATTGTCCCGGACGGAAAGTCCAAAGCCAAGCTTCGAGATCTGCGGAATCGCTGTCGGGTTTTCCCCGCCCGAGCTGTCGGCTTGCAGAGGCGCTCCCTGGGAAACGCCGATTTTTCGCGTAAAGGTATCGCCTTCCCCATCCCTGAGCGTAAACGTCACATAGCCGACGCCGCCGAAGTTTTCCGCAAGGCGCACCGTCATCCGGGAACCTTCCACCGAAGCATTCACCCCAGCCGGAACATCCGACAGCGTATAGGTCCCGCCATCATAACCCGCGGTAAATTCCGCGAGATCGATGACCTGGGTCTCGCCTTTTTCCAACATATAGTGGGCGCGGGCGAGCCATTCCAGATAGCGTTCAAGTTCGGTCCAGCCGTCTCCCAGGCGATCCCTGTTCGCATCGCTAAAATCGCCCTTCGCGGATTTCGGATTGTAGCCGTACATCGCCTCCCACCAGTCCGGGAGACCGTCCATGTCGCTGTCGTAGTCATCCGCCCAGCTTACGCTCGGATAGTCTTCCATTCCGCCCACGTCGGATTCTCGGTCGGGGATTCCCGGCAGGTTTCCGACGCTTCCCGTGTACCGGTAAGTTCCCGTCTTCGTCTCGTCGATGACCCGCGCATCGTGAGCGTCCAGAACAGGCATTCTCTGCCCCACGTCGCTGAGAACGTCCTTATAGGCAGCCTTCGCGCTCTGCACGTTTGCGTAAGATTCGAAGAAAGGCTTGTCGCGCCAAAGCGTCCAGTCCAGCACCTGCCCGTTGCTCAGCGTGTAAGTCCGCCCGCAGTCGTCCTTCTTGCCGTCGCAGGTAAAGGCTCCGTTTTTTGCCTGCAGGATATTGTTGTGGTAGTAATAGCTTTGCGAACCCTTGCCCGCCCCTTCCAGATCCGCCTTGAGCGTGTAATCGTTCACCTTGGTAGCGGCTCCCGCCTTGTAGTAGTTCCCGACAAAGTTCACCTCGTGCGCACCGCCGTCCGTTACGCGGCTATACCAGTTATAGACGACATTGTTGAAGATGTCGAGGCGACCTGCGTAATAACCGTCGCCATCGAGACCGCCGCCCATGCTCCAGTTGCGCCCCGCATTGTGGGCCAGCAGATTGTGATGGAAACTTCCCACGTCCCCGCCGATCGTCGCCGCGTATCCGTGTCCCGTTCCCGCGGGATAGTTCTTGTGGTCCGCGATGTTCAACGCCTCGGAAATCAGCGTCCGCTGGAGCGTCAGGTTCTTGCCGCCGCGGCTGCTGAACGCCACGTCTATCGTCCAGCTGATGCTCGCATGGTCGAGAATGGAGTTTTCGCCGCCAGTCAGACCCATGCCGTCAAATGTTCGCCCGTATCCCAGCCGCACGCGCATAAATCGGGCGACCAGGTCGCTTCCCGTAAAGCCGATAGGCGCTCTCGTAACGGTAATGCCCTTCCCCGGAGCGGACTGTCC
>JBNMGX010000224.1:0-3864 GCA_050872465.1 Hallerella sp. | reverse complement strand
GCCCGATACATCTTGACCGCTCGCTTGTAATCCCCCTTGTCGTAAAGCTCGTTCGCCTGCTTGAAAAAGTCTTCTGCGAAAAGCGGCTGGCAAAACGCTAGCATGGCAACGAGAAAGATTGCGTACAAGTTCACTTTTTTGAGGCTTCTACGGGACAAACTTGAACTCCTTGGTCGCCTTTTGCGCAACGGGATAGTTTCCGAGCTTTGCCGGTTCAAATTTCCAGGCGCGAATCGCCTTGAGCGCTTCGCTTTCAAAGCCGTAGCCTTGCGGATCGACGGAAAGAACGCTCGCCCCGGTCACGTTTCCATAGACATCGATGACCATATAAACCTTTACGTAGCCAGCGACGCCGAGCTTTTTGGCGCGTTCCGGATAGACGGGGTTCACCGCTTTGAGTGCGCGCGCTTCTTCATCGACATCTCCCGCTTCATAGACGACGTTCTGCATTCCGCCGCCCGCCCCGACCGCGACGCCGTCTCCCGAGCCGTCCCCGCGCGAAAGCGAAAGGTCCATCTGAAAATTGGACCGGTTGCGTTCTCCGTCCGACACACGGGAATTCATCTTGAAGGAATTCGGCTGCACGATTTTCCGGATCTGCTTTTGCAGCGGGATCTTCTTTTTCTCCTGGACAATCGTCTCGACTTCGGTAAGCTCTTCAAGGCGCGGTTTCTGTGGCAAGGAATCCGAGCGAAAAAGCAAAACGTTCAGGACGGGAATCGCCAAAAAGAAAAAGGAATTGACGGCAAAGGCGAGGAAAATCGCCACGACCCAGCGGGAACGGAAGAGAATTGCCGACAGACGTTTCAACCCTACTCCTTCGAAGCCGAGATGGAAACCTTCCGGACATGCGCCAGATTGCATTCGTCGAGTACATCGACGATCTTCCCCGACGGAGCGTCACGGTCGGAAACGATGATCACGGGGCGGTCCGGGGATTCCGCCATCATCTGCCGGAGAATCGTCTGGAGCGACGAAAGGTTCACCTGCGTTTCGTTGATGTGGATTGTCCCTTGGCGCGTCACGCCGATGAGGATGCTTTCCCGTGAAAGCTCCTTTACCGAGCTGGCCTTGGGCTTTGAAACATCGATGCCCGTTTCCCGCGTGAATGTCGAGGTGACGACAAAAAAGATAAGAAGGATGAACGTCATGTCCATCATCGGAGAAATATCGATTCCGCTGTTCCGGCGACGGTCCCTGCGAAAGAAGCTCATGCCTTTTCCTCCGAGAAAACTTCATTTTCAAATGCGGTTGCCGCCCGGTCCGCTGAATTTTTCAATCGCTCGATCCGGGCGAGCAGCTGGTTATTTGCGACGACAAGCGGAAAGGCGACGAGGAGACCCGCCTGCGTGGTGAGCAGCGCCTCGGAAATTCCATCCGCCAAGAGGACCGGATTTCCAAACCCAAAAACCTGGATTGTCTTGAACACGTGGACCATTCCCGAAACCGTTCCCAGAAGTCCGAGCATCGGGGCGAGAGCCGCACAGACGGAAATCGACGGAAACGAACGCGAAAAATCCACATCGACGGAATGACGCACCGCATCGAGCGCATGACGCACCGCAGTTCTCCCCAGAGGCGCGTTCCGGGAAATCACCTGCCGGAACTGTTCCCGAATTCCCCACTCCTGTCCGCTTTTCGCACGGCGGTAGGCAAAAAAGCGTTCCAAAAGAAGCGTCCAGGCGTAAAAGCCCAAGAGAAATATCGGGAGCATCACCCAGCCACCCTGGACCAGGAGAGAACGGACTTCTTCCAAGACAGAGAGCCGAAGCATGTCAGCCCCGAATCCAGCGGGAATTGAGAACGGCAAGTCCGGCCTTTTCCATTCGGGAGCGGATTCCGTCGATACGGTTCGCGAGGAAAGTATGCAATAGCTGAAGCGGAATCGCGACGATCAAGCCTGCTTCGGTCGTTACCAGGGCGACGGAAATTCCCCCGGCCAAAAGTTTCGGGTCGGACGTCCCGTGCATCGTGATGACTTGGAAAAGTTGGATCATCCCCATCACGGTTCCCAAAAGCCCGAGGAGCGGAGCCGTCGTCGCCATGACGGAAATCGTGGAAAGCCCGCGTTCCAGAGCGGGAACCTCTGCTGCAAAGACTTCTTCAATCGCCTTTTCCGCTGAATCCCGGTCCGCATAGTCCCTGAGAATTCCCGCCTGGACGACTTTCCCCACCGAGCCGTGCATCTTCTTCGCGAGAAGCCTAGCCTCTTCAAGATTTCCCGACGAAGCCAAGTCCACGACCTTGCGGTAGCGAAGCGACGCCCCCTTGACAAGCAGGACGACGAACCGTTCGAGAACGAGAAGAAGCCCGATGAAAAAAAGAAGGGCGATCGGGTACATCAGGATTCCGCCATCGCGGAAAGTCTGGGCAAGCGTTTCCCGGAAGGACTTTTCCTCCGAAGAGGCGAGTTCCGTCGAAAGCGTCGTGCTCAAGAGGACATCGACCGGAAGCATCATGAACTGGGAATCCCTGGACGCTTCAAAAGCTTGGCCGACTTCTGCGAGGATGTTTCCCGAATTCATGTTCCGAAAGGCAAAGGACATGCCGCGTTCGCCCGCTACCGGGAGCATCATCGAAACCGAACTGTCCACCCCCGAGGAACGGCGTACCGCATAGATTCCGCCAAGTCGAATTTCTTCTCCGGCAGCAACCGTCCCGTCAAAAATCAAGTCCCCGGTCCGCCATTCGATTTCCCGGCTAAACGAAAGTTCCTTCTTGGCCAGATCGAAAACGCCCTTTGCGACTTTCAAGGGATTGTCCCTGTAAAGCGAGACGCCTTTTTCCGCACGGTTGAAATCCTCGATGCGCTGCGGCAACTTGTAAGGAATCCCCCGCTCCCGAATCTCTCGGAACGGTTCAAGGACGGACTTGTCTGCGACCAGGGAAAGATATTCGGTCCGCTTTTCCTCCGCGTTCTGCTTGACCTGCGCCAGATCCTCCCTTGCGACGCGGACGTTCTCTTCGAGCCTCACCCGCTCTTCCATCAGACGGTCCAGTTCGTCCTTCGCCTCTTCGTATTTCTGGTTGAAAAGCTCGCGCTCCTGGTTTGCCTTTTCCCGGTCGTTCCATCGCGCGGCGACTTCCATATCGCGCTCTTGCCGAGCTTCTTCCAAATCCGCTTTCGCCTTGTTCAGCTCGGCGCGTTCCCGGACGAGCGCATCCCCGTCCCCCGAAAGATTCTGTTGGGAAAATGCCGGGGCGAGCAGCAACAAGAGGGCGAAAAGAATCCGGTTCAAAAAATCAGGCCGCATGGTTACTCCTCCCGCTTCGGTGACGAAACCGGAATCCGGACGATATGGGGTGCGGTCTTGCCTTCCGCGACCTTCATCGCATCCTTTACGTTTGCGCGAATCTCCAAATTCTCGGGAACTTTGTTCCAGCGAAAACCGCTATCGGAATGCTGAAGCCAAAAGCAATCGTTCCCGTCCCTTGATTCAAACATCGCCGCCACGGCGCCGAACCGGAAAAATTTGCCCGAATATTCCCTGCCCGTCTCCGGATCGCTTAAAAAACCGTCCCAGCTTTCCGTCGTATATCCCATCCGGATTCGTTCCAAAAAAACTTCCAGCGTCCGGGAAAGCGCATCGTCCGAAGAAATAATTCCCTTCCGAAGTTCCGACGCCGTTTCGCGAAGATTTTCGACGGCCTGGCTTACGCGATAGGGAAAGTCCGATTCAAAATCAGGAATCAGCGATTCGATTTCCTGCGCCAGGTCCTGGGCGTACTTCTGCTTGCGAGATTCATAGAAACGGACCACCCCCGCCGACTTGTTTCGCGCATCGGAAAGCCTTGAAAGTTCCGCTTTCATCGAATCGATTTCCGTCCGGAGCGACTTTTTCTGGTTGTTCAGCAAAACGACTT
>JBNMGX010000223.1:0-3878 GCA_050872465.1 Hallerella sp. | reverse complement strand
GCACCTGCATCTTAAAAAATCCAGGAACGATAGCGAGCAATCCTACAGCCCACAGACTATAGCGGAGAACGCGAGGAAGTCTTTCCACTTTTAAATATCCCGCAAGGATGATCTGCGAGACCCGAAGAAGCCGAGGACTTTGGACATGCATCCGGTTTGAAATTTTCGGAAAAATCAAAACAACGGAAAGAAGCGCGGAAGCGAGGCCCACCATCGAGAAGAAAGCCATCTGCCGCAACAGCGGAAAATCAACAATTCCCAGTGCGACATAGCTGAGTTCCGTCGTCATAAAACCCAAAAGCATACTGCGCAACTGGGCATCTTTATCCGCAAAATGGTGAAGCGCATAATCGATGCTTACTCCGATAACGCTCGTGCCAAAGACAAAAGTGAAAATATGAATTTCATGAAAAGCGGCAAGCGTTGCTCCGGTTGCGGCAAGAATCGCGACAAGAATCGAAACAAGCGTCGCACAAATCGGAATCACGGAGCGGAACACGACCAACAGCAAGACAAAAATAATGCCGATGGATATTCCGGAAATCCAAGCGACTTCTTTCTGCGCCCGCTTGGAACTTTCGTAGCTGTGAAACGGAACGCCCGATTTTTCAACACGGAGACTTGGGTATTTTTCTCTCAGAGAATCGATTTTTTTTTCAAGCTCGGAAAGGATGTGCGAATCCGATGCAAAAGACGGCGTATTTTCACCGAGCCGTGCATTCAAAAAGACATACGTCATGCCGGAATCCTGAACGACCATCCTGTTTTCCTGGAGCGTCAAGTTTCCCGAAAAGACGGAAAGTTTTTTCAACAGCCTCTCTTCCGAAAGCGAAGCAAGCAGATACGGATCTTCGTCTAGCCGGGAAAAGCTTCCTATTCCAAAAGCGCCGTAAATTCTATTCAGCGCATTTTGATAGAATTTTTCCGCAGCGGTCGAATCATCCCGTTCTAAAATGGACGGGTCCTGCAAAGCAAAACGGTTCGCAAAAATAAAATCGGAAAATTCCCTGTACGCAGAATCTGAAACCGTCCAGGACACCGATTGAATTTGCGCATTTTCTTGGAACATTTGCCCGATTTCTTCCGCAGCGGCTATCGCATTTTGCGCATTGGAATCTCCGACAAAAAGCATCATCTGCAAAGCGGAACATTTTGAAAAAATCGATTCCGCTTTCTGGACGTCCTGTGAAATCTTTGAACCGGGAACGATCGAAAACAGATTCCGATCGATTTTCCACGGATAGGCGATAACAACCGCGACAATCAAGGCAGCGTGCAAAATCGCCCACAGGATAATTCCAAGTGGTCTTTTCCTATTTTCCGAATTCATAGATCAGCTTGTTCCCTTCTCCATCGACAAGAAGTACTTTTTCCAAATCCAGCGAACCTTTCAACTCGATGGATCGAATCACATTTTGAATAATCTTTTCCCGCGGCACAAGACCGATCTGCCACGATTTCTTTTTCTGATTTTGCACAAAGTAAATATCAAATCGCTTTTGCAAGACAGACAAATCGCCATGGAAAACGGCGCGCATCGTACGGGCGATTTCGTCAAAAATCGCATTATCTTTCGAAGACATCACCGTCTGATTCCCAGCGGCATCAATCTGGACCATCGTGGAATCCGTCAAGCGCATTTTCGACACAAACGGCTTTTCGACATTCCAGACGATGCCTTCGGCAGAAATTTCAAAAGTTCCCGTCGATTGGAACGAACGGTTGATTTTCACAACGGTCCGAGTCTGCCGAAATGTTCCCGAAATTTTCTCCGACCGGGACAGCGCAGACATCGCCAAAGCCAACTCTTTGGAATCCGCCGGCACCGGAAATTTCCAGACCGGGCTTTCGGCAAGGACGGATATGGCGCAAAGAAAAACGAGCGACAAAAAATGTCTAGGCATGATTTTCCTCGGCGAGATACTTCCGAACCTTTTCCACAAATTCTTTCGGAGATCCCAAGCAGGATTCTCCCGTCTTGATTTGAACAGCCATCTGGGTGCTTTCCGCTTTTGTAATCACCTTTCCCGTTTCCATGTCGATGAAGCGATACTGAAGCTTCAGACAGATTTCATATTCCACCAGGGAAACTTCCACGCGAACCTTTTGCATAAAGCGCAGCGGACGGATATACTTGATGCCCAACTGGACAACAGGCCAGACATAGCCATCCTTTTCCATCGCCTTGTAATCGTAATTCAGCTTGCTCAAAAGAGCGCAACGCGCCGACTCCATATACTTTACATAGTTTCCGTGCCAGACGACATTCATCGGATCCAGGTCAAAAAATTCCACCTGGATGTCTGTGGTCGCCGTTAAAAGTTTCTTTTTCACGTCAATTCTCCTTTTGCCAAAAGTTGTAAAAATTATACCACTGGTAGGGATGTTCCAGGCAATATCTTTCAAGATGGCGAACGTATTCTTCGGCAAGAGCCGCCGCCTTTTCCTTTTGAGACAAATGCGTTTTTCCGATCTCCGTTTTCGCTCGGATAATGTGAAATTCATACGGGGACGCGATATCCAAATCTCTTTTGCGGAAAGCAAAAATAAAATAAACAGGAAACTTCAAAAGATTCGCTAGAACAAAAGCGCCTTCCGGAAAGTTCGCCTTTTCGCCAAGAAACGTAAGCGGGATAAAGCGATTTTGCGAATGTTCCGAAGTCCTGTCCCCGGCGATAGCAACCAGATTTCCCGATTCCATTTTTTCCCGCATGGAAATCGCTGTTTCCACTCCGATGGAATTTGCATCGAAACAATTTTTCATCAAGTCGGGATTCAATTTCTGCAGCAAATCGTTAAAACGCTTCGTTCCCGAAAAATCGACAACGGGAAAAACCTGAAAATCTTTCATGGAATGTTTTTTATGGTATTCCGTCAGAGACCGCATCGCTTCCATATTTCCCAAGTGCGAACATAAAACAAAGGCGCCTTTCCCGGAATCGATTTGACCGACGAGATTTTCTATATCGTCTTTTTGAACTTCCAATTCGGAAAGGGAAATTTTTCCCGCCCAGCCCCGAATCTTTTCAATCATCGAGAGAGCAAAGGAAAGAACATGCAAATAGACGTTCCACGAAGAGATTCGTCGGTTCTGCAATTTTCCGATATGCATCAGGTAAAGGTGCGAACGTTTCCGAACTTCGCTTGCACCGAGACAAAAAAAGAACACGATGACGGCAGCGATAAGATCGACCATTTTTTGCGGCAAATGGATCGCCGCCCACAGCATAAAGCGAAACTTCCAGGCGGACTTTGTCGTTTCTTCGATTTGCGACCAATGCGCATCAGCCATGCGATTTTTTCCCGAATAAAATTTTAGGAATCCGGAGAAGCATCCCGCAAACGAGCCGCGTATGCAACTTCGAAATTTCCAAATTATCGCGGAGCATGTGAAAATTCGAGACGCCGTTCTGCGGATAGAAAACCTTGACCGGGTAAAAATTCATCCCGACATTTTCCCAGGAAAGCCTAACCAGAATTTCAATGTCGAATCCCATCCGGAATGTGCGGATTTTTTCCAGAACAGGAACCGTCCGGGCAAGCGGATAGACGCGAAGCCCGCACATCGCATCGGGAATCCTTGACGAAAGCGTTTCGACATGAACCCAGAAGTTCGTGATTTTTCGACCGACTTCCCGTTCCTTCGGCACAGAAACGTCATAGACAGGAAATCCACCGATCAAATTTTTGCCATGTTTATAAGAAGCCTTGAGCAAAAACGGAATCGCCGACGTATCGTGCTGCCCATCGGCATCGACTTGGAGCGCATGGGTGAATCCCAGCTGAAACGCTTCGCGAAGTCCTGAACAGACCGCGCCGCCTTTTCCCATATTGACAGGATGCGAGATGACGGCCACTCCGGAAAATTCCTGAGAGAT
>JBNMGX010000222.1:0-3920 GCA_050872465.1 Hallerella sp. | reverse complement strand
GGTTCACCGAAATGTTCCAAAATGGACGCTCCGTCGGTCGGTAAAAAGCCAAGAGGGTTTTCGTCGATTTTTTTGTAGAGCTTCTTGAAAATTTCCACACGGGTCGCTTGGGGCGTTTGTGCCAGATAGACGTTTTCGCGTGGGATGGTCCGTTCGACTTTTCCCGATTCTACCATTTTGACCGTATCGACTGCTTGGCGCGCAACGAGACACGAGCCTTTTGTTTCGAGCATTTCCAGAACCTGTAAAATCAGGCTGTGCGAAATGAGCGGCCTCGCAACATCGTGCACCAAAACGAATTCGATTTCCTTCGACAGGGCTTCGATGCCGTTTCGAACGGATTCCCAGCGTTCCTTTCCGCCGATGACGAGTTTTAATTTGTGCGCAAAACGGAAGTTCTGCAGTTCTTTTTCGAAGTGGGATTTCCAGTCTGCGGGAACCGCCAAAACGACTTCCGCGATTTCGTCCATTTGCGCAAAGGTTTCGAGCGCATAGCGGTAAACAGGCTTTCCGTTGAGCGGCAAAAGCTGCTTCGGAATTTTCGATCCCATGCGTTTTCCGAGACCGCCGGCGGGGAGAATCACCGCAAAGCTTGAATTTTTACCTGACATCTTGGACACACCTTACGGCATATCCTGCCGTCTTGAAGTTGTAGTAGCGATAGCTTTCCGGGGAATCGTAGCTGAGGCTTCGATAGTAGGCGGTATTTTCGTCCCGTTCCGTCGCCGTCCAAAAGTAGGCGTGATGCCTCAAATACATAAAATTGCTTTCATAGACGATACCCGAAGGGAGCGCGTGAAAGAGGACGCTGTCCGTTCCATTGCCAGATGATTCGTCGTCGCTCGCCCAGCCGTTTTTCGCCTTGAGTTTCTCTCCGGCATTTTGTCCCAGGGATTCGATTAGGGATGTCCATTCGGCATCGGTCGGGAGTCTCCAACCGTCCGTGCAGATTTCTTTGGCGGTTTTAAAATCGTAAAGCCTGCCGAATTTTTTGCAGTTCGAATTCTTTTTGCCGTAGCAGAGCGACCCGCTTGGCGTCGGGATATTGACATTCTTCGTCATCCAGCGCAGGTTCCCGATGACCGTACTTGGAACGTTCGAAAGGCAGGGATGAAACTTGGCGAAAATTTTTACGGAATCCGACGGCATCGTAAACGAGGCGGAATCTTTCGAAAAATGTACGAGAGATTTTTCGTAGCGTTTGGGAATCACTTCGATGCGATCCGGGCACAGGTTCTCACCGTTTTTTTTCAGAGCGATGCCAATGGTTTCGCCTGCGCGGTATTCGCCCGAGCCGCTAGCGTTCTTGACAGACAGGGAAAATTTACTTTGCGACGAAGAACTTTGCTCGGAAGAATTCGAAGCGGGCATTTGTCGAGGCTCGGATTTTTTTACGCTGGAATCTGCGGCTGGAGACAGGGCGGAAGAACTGGAAGAAAAGTTTTTTTGAAAATGTCTTTCGGATTCCTGCGAGGAACAGGAGACCAAAAAAAGAATGACCAAAATCGATATAAAAAACGGCATGCGCGATTCCTTGCTTTGCCGAAAAATAATAATTTCACCGCATGGATACATTTGGGTTGGTACTCGGTTCGGGTCATATCGGAAAAATTCATCTGCGCCACTTGGAAAGCCGCGGCGTGAAATGTGTCTGCGTCGATGGTCGTGAAAGTTGTCGGGGAATGCTTCGGGAATCGAAAATTTCCGCATTTGATTTTGTCTTGGTTGCTACGCCGGCGAGTTCCCATTTTGAATATGCAAAGCGCGCTCTGGAACTTGGCAAGAATGTCTTTGTCGAAAAGCCGTTAGCGACATCTTCCGCCGATGCGGAACGCCTCGTGTCCTTGGCGAAAAAAAAAGAAAGGTTGTTGTTCGTCGGGCACAGCGAGCGTTTTAATCCGGCTTTTGAGCGTTTTCAAAAAACGTTTTACCGGGAAATCCTGTGCGGAACCTTGAAGTCGGTTGGTTTTATCCGGCATAACCGATTTTCCATTCGCGGAAGGGACGTTTCTGCGGCTCTTGACATCGGCGTCCACGATTTTGAACTGTTCGGTGAACTGAAGCGGATCGCTCCGGATATTTCCTGGAAAGATGTCGCGGTGAATTTTGATTTTTCTCGGGATTCCGCTTACGAGGAACGCTTCATTTGTGCGAAATTTGAACGGAAGGACGGCTCGGAATTTCTGTATAAAGAACGGATGGACGCTCCGCTCGCTGCCGGTGAAACGGATGCGATTGAAAAGGAACAGGGAGAATTTTTGGAATTATTGAGATTGCTCCCGGAGGAACGCTCGGAAAAAATGATGCCCGCTCTGGAAAGCGCAATTTTTGCGATCAAGATGGCAGAGAATTATTCGACAAGCCCGAAGAGCGCAAAGTAGTAGGCGAAAAAGAAGTCGCCGAACCGATAGACGATTGGAGCTGCAATCATCAGGAACGGTCCGAACGGAATTTCTTCACTCTTTTCCTTTTTGATTGCCCGGTAGGGAATCATCACGAGGATTCCGAGGAACGAGGCGAAAACTAGAACGGCGAAAGCCTTGCCGAATCCCATGAACGCACCGAATCCCGCGATGAGTTTTACGTCTCCTAGACCCATCGCGTCGCGTTTGAGGATCTTTCCGGCGACAAATCCGATAAGGTAAAGCCCGCCTCCGGCAAAAAGTGCGCCTAGAAAACTCTGGAGCGGAGAAATTCCGCCCGGAAAAAGGGACAGCAAAAAGCCGACGACGATTCCTCCGATGCTTATCGAATCCGGGATGAGCTTGTGCCTGCAATCGATGGCGACGACCGGGTAGATGCCGAGAAGAAGCCAAAAAAGGGCAAGGGAATCCGCCCAGTGTTCGACAGGAGCGGTCCAAGAAAAAGGAAAGTTCGCAAGCAGAAGGGCGAATGCGCCGACAAGTCCCGAAAAGGCTTCGCCTAAAGGGTAGCGGACGCTAATCGGTTTGTGGCAGCAGGCGCTTTTTCCGCGAAGAATCAGCCATCCGACGACCGGAAGATTATACCAGATTGGAATATGTTTTCCGCAATGCGGGCAAAAGGACGGCGGGGACAGGAGCGAAATTCCGCGAGGCATCCGATAGACGATGACGTTGTAGAAGCTTCCGACGCATGCGCCGAGGATAGCGAACAGGATTGCGGCATACCAGACAGGAATTTCTTGCATATTCTAAAGATAGTTTTGAAAATCGGGATTTAGAATTTAATTTTACCGTATAAGTTGTCTTTTCAGGAAACCGTATGAAAAAACATTTGATTCTCTTTGCTTTGCTTTTGCTGGTTCTTGCAGGCTGTTCCCGCGAGTCCGATATTCGGGTAAACGGATCCTTGCGGAATAATCATTCTGTCGTGTTTGCCTTTACCGAACGTCCCGACAGCGTCGAGAGTTTTGTGGATTCCATCTCTGCGCTGGATTCCGTCTATACGTTTGACACGCTCACGGTGACGGTTCACGATTCCGTGTATCTCATGGGATTTCTCAAGTACAATGCGAACAAGGTTTTGCGCTATGCCTGGAAGATGGGCGACAAGGATACGCTCCTGAGCGGGACGAATGGCGGACTCTTTTCGTATGCGTATGATTCCGTGGGAATCTATTCGCCGCTCTTTATCGCGGTGGATGGGGCGAACGCTCGGGATACAGCGGGGCGCGGGCAGTTCATCCGGGTGATCGATACGCCGCCGGATCTCTCTGTTGCGGACGATACGCTCTGGGTTCGCGGTGAGCGCGATGCAAACGTTTCGTTCTTTGCGACGGATTCGTTCGGAAAAATCGACAGCGCATTTGTCGTTCTGCTCTCCGGGAAAAATGCCGCTCTGGAAACCGTCAAGGCATCTCCCGCCGAGGATTCGGGAGCTTTTACGGCGACGGTCAAGTTTAAAAATGCAAAGCCTCATCTGGATGCCAACAATGAAAT
>JBNMGX010000221.1:0-3939 GCA_050872465.1 Hallerella sp. | reverse complement strand
AAGTGTTGAGAGAAATTAGGAAGCAGATGTTTGGAGGAACGTGGAACGAGTGTTGTCAGGGATTAGGGAGAAGGGAATAGGGATTAGAATGTGAAGTGGAATGCGACGAGAGGGGCGTTCGAGTGGACATTCCCTCCAAGCGGTCATCCTGGAGCGTGGTCAGAGCTTAGAGCTGAGATTTTAGAACTTAGTGAAGAGTTAAATGTTGAGAGAATTTAGTTCGCTTCAGTTCCCCGCTTCCCAAAAGCCTAGACGTCCGCGATTCTGACCACTGCCTACTGCGCACTGACCACTAGTACTAAGCTTAGACGTCCTCGGACTATTTCTTTATCCGTGTTTCGCTCGTTTCGAATTTTCACGCCTCATCTCCCTCTTACCGCTTCCCGAAAACTTAAACGTCTAAAACTCTAAGTTCTCTTAACATGAATCATCGTATAGACTTTTGCCGCGGGAACGGTATAGAGCCTGCCTTCTTCAGGGGAGTAAGCGGAAAGGCTTTTTCCATAGACGCAGCCGGAATCCAGTCCGCGGAATCCGGGAACATCGACCAGGCCTTTGGCGGCCCAATGTCCGAAGATGACGAGCTTTGGCCATTTGGTGCATTCGAACCAGGCGGGATCATTCGGCGAATTGAGATTTTCGCCCTTGCCGTCCCAGGTTCGCACGGAGAGGATGACGTTCGCATCCATTTCTTCGAGTTTTTGCTTGCCGGGTTCAAGTCCCGCGTGGACAAGCAGCGCGCTAGGCGTATCGATCCACAGCGGCCATTTTTTGACGATGCCTGCAATCCAGAACGGATCTTCCAGAACATCCGCCATGCGTTTTTCCTTTTCGGTCCAGAGGTTTTGCGGAGTCTGGACTAACTGGAGAAGGCGCGCTTCGTGGTTGCCCATAACGCACTGAAAACCGTTTGCGAGAATTTCCCGGATGACCTTGACAGAGCAGGGACCTTTGTTTATCAGGTCTCCGGTGAAATAGACGGTGTCGTTTCCCGGCGTGTAACGGACCTGTTCGAGCATTTTCATCATCTCGTCGTAGCATCCGTGGACATCGCCGATAAAGATGGATCGTTTCATCTTTGCCCGGAATGTTCGACGGCTCTGCGGAGAGTCTTTTCTTCGGACGGGGTAAGTTCCCGAAATTCTCCCGGGCGCAGGTTTCCGAGGGAGATTCCTGCGTAGGAAATGCGCTTTAGGTCGCGGATGGTGTAGCCGACCGCTTCGAGCATCCGACGGATTTCGCGGTTCTTGCCTTCGCAAAGTACCATTTCGAAAAATCCCTGGTCGAAGAAAATTTCTTCGGCGTGGCCTTCTTCGATTTCCCCGCGTTCGTTTTCTCCGATTTCAACGCCTGCGATGAGACGGTCCGCTGCCGAGCGGCTGAGCGGTCGTGTCGTCCAGACATAATAGCTTCGCGGAACCTCGAATTTCGGGTGGGTTAGTTTGTAGATCAGGTCGCCGTCGTCGGTAAAAAGCAAAAGTCCGCGGCTCTGGAGGTCCAACCGTCCGATGTATTTCATGGAGCGGTATTCCGTGGGCAGGTAGTCGTAAACCGTTGCGCGGTCCTGCGGGTCGCTTGCGGAGCAGACGCAGCCGGCGGGTTTGTGGAACAGGAGAATCCTGTGTTTTTTCGGGGCGAAAATCCGCTTGCCGTCAACTCGGACATCGTCCTTTTCATCGACTTCTCTTCCGGGCTCGGAGAGTGTCTCCCCGTTCACCTGGACGCGCCCTTCCCGAATGATGTCGTCCGCGGCGCGACGGCTTGCCACACCGCATAGGGAAAGGAACTTGTTAATGCGCATTTTCATTTTCGGATTCCTTTTTCTTTTCGAGCCATGGGGGAAGTTTTTTCGCCTTGCGTTCTTCCTTGGGCTTGGGAGGTTTCGGCGGGTAGAGAATTCCGAAGCGCAGACCCGCTGTGCAGATGCGGAACGATTCCGCGTGCAATCGGGAAAGCAGGCTGCGCAGCCAGTAGAGTCCGCAGATGATGACGTCGCTCCGGCCCTTTTCAAGTCCCGGCATACTTCCCCGGAGTTCTTTCGAAACGTTGGAAATCTTGGTGATGGTCTTTTCGAGTTGGTCGAGGTTCATTTCGAGACTTTCGATCGCGTGAAAATCAAATTCGGGAGCGTTCAGGAACACCATCGCAAGGGCTGTTCCCGTTCCGCCGACGAGATAGACGGGCTTCTTGGCGTAAGGCCGCAAAGGGTTTCCCTTGAGTTCTTCCTTTTCCCATTTCTTGTATTCCGGGCCGGGAATCGCTCCCATTTTTTTGTAGAGGTAAAGCGCTCCGACGGGAATCGAGATGCCGCTTTCTCCGTCCGAAATTTCGGTTGAGCCGCCGCCGATATCGACCGTGACGATGCCTTCGCCGTGCCATTCTTCGACCGCGCGGAACGTGTAGGCGGCTTCTTCTTCGCCCGAAATGATTTGCGGTTTCACCCAGAGAGCCTTTTCGACCGCGGCGAGAACCTGCTCGGAATTTTTTGCCTTGCGGGCGGCTTCCGTCATCGCGCAGGCCTTGATTTCTGCGCCGAGAGCGTTTGCCGTCGAGCGGAACCCGGAGAGAATTTTGGAAAGTTCGCCAAGTCTCTCTTCGGAAATTTCGCCCGAGCCGTAAACGTCTTCGCCGAGCCTGCACACTTCGACCTTCTGGATTTTCGGTTGGAGCGTCGTCTTTCCGCTAGCGTCCGTTTCGAAGTCGGCGATTAAAAGAATTGTCGAGTGGCTGCCGATATCGACCGAGGCGGGAAATGTTTTGACATTCTCAGGCATTTTCGTTTAGAAGTCCTTCGCGGATACGGTTCGCGATTTTCTGCGGGTCGGTGAAAAACTGCTTGGCGAGCGGAATCGCCTGTTCGACAAGTTCCGCCGGGTATTTTTTTGTCCAGGCGAGTACGATTTTTCCCGACTGGCTTCCGAGCGATTCTCCGTTTCGGATTTCTAACGCCATCTGTAGCGCAAGGTAAAGCCCTAGTTCAATGGCGCGAGGCTGTTCCTTTCCATCGAGAAGTTTTTCTACCCGGGCGATTTTTTCGTCTAACCCGAGGTTTTCAATCGCTTTCAATTCATTTTCGGAAATCATGGGCAAAAATTAGAAAACGCAAAAAGGCCCGGATTTCTCCGAACCTTTTCGTTGTTCTTTTTAGCAAAGAGAGAAACGCTAAAAATTATCTTGCCTTGGCTTTTTTTGCCACGGTCTTTTTCGGTGCGGCCTTCTTTGGGGCGCTCTTCTTGGCGACCGGCTTTGCCGCTTTTTTCGCTACGGCCTTGACGGTCTTTTTTGCAGCGACGGTTTTCTTTGCCGGGGATTTTGCGGCGGTTTTCTTGGCGGCGGCTTTCGGCGCGACAGCTTTCTTTGCTGCCGGCTTGGCTTCCTTCTTGGCGACCGGCTTTGCCGCTTTTTTCGCTACGGCCTTAACGGTCTTTTTCGCAGCGGCGGTTTTCTTTGCCGGAGCTTTTGCTGCCGATTTGGCTGTTTTGGTTTTTGTGACTGCCATATTTTTGTTCCTTTTTTTAGTTGTTAATAACTATGAATATAAAATAACTTGATTTTCACAAAATATCAACACTTATTTTTAAAAATATTTTCATAGCAACTGGTCGAGGAACAAAATTTGTGTTATAGCGTTTGATTGACCGAGGCGATAAAATCTTTGATGCCGCTTTTTGCAAGACAGAAAATGTCGCAGAACTTTGTCGCGAACGGAGGAATTTTTCCGTCGGTGATTCCCAGTGCATCGTGCAGAACCGCAACCTGACCGTCTGTGTCATGGCCCGCTCCGATGCCGATGGTGATTAGCTTCACAGCTTCCGTCACCCTTTTTCCGAGGGCCTCGGGAATGTGCTCGAGGACGCATTCGAATGCGCCGATTTCGTCGATCGCCTTGGCATCCCTTAAAATCCTTTCCGCGTCGTCATCGGTCCTTCCGACTTGCTT
>JBNMGX010000220.1:0-3945 GCA_050872465.1 Hallerella sp. | reverse complement strand
TAAAATTTTCGAAAAACAGCGATTTTGTAAAATTTTCAAATTAATTTGTGCTTAAACAACGGATTTTTCAAAAAACTTGCTATATTTTCAAGCGAAAATCAACAAGAGGTATTTTCATGGCAACAGTGATTCGTCTCGCCCGTTTTGGCAAAAGACACCATTCCGTTTACCGTGCAGTCGTTATCGACAACCGCAAGGCTCGTAACGACAGCTTTATTGAACAGGTCGGCTTTTATGACCCGAACCACAAGAAGCCGGTCATCACTTTCGACCAGGAAAAGGTTTTGAAGTGGCTCAAGACCGGTGCCCAGCCGTCCGACACCGTCGCTTCCCTTCTCCGCCAGAGCGGCATTCTCGACCTCTTCCACGAAATCCGCGCTGGTCGTTCCATCGAAGGCAAGACCGCCACACCGCGTCCGGAAAAGGCCAAGAAGGCAAAGCTCGGACCCAAGGCCAAGGCTCGTCTCGAAGCCGAAAAAGCCGCCAAGGAAGCCCCCGCTGAAGAAGCTGCTCCGGCTGCCGACGCCGCTCCGCAGGCCTAATTTTCAAAATCGGTTCGCCGAACCCTGTGCGGAAACCAAGCACGGGGTTTTCTTTTGAAGCATCATGGAAAACGCAAACGAAAAGGATTTGGTCGTCGTCGGACACTTGATGAAGCCCCACAGTTTTAGGGGTGAAATTAAATGCGCCCCGCAGACGCACGATATAACGCGGTGCCAGAAGTTCACCACGGTATATGCAGCATCCAAGGATGCGACCATTCCGCTCGAAGTTGAAAGTGCGCGCATCGCTCACGATGTCTGGCTGCTCCGCTTCAAGGGCTATGATTCCTCGGAATCGCTCAAGCCTCTGGTCAATTTGGACATTTGCGTTCCCATGGACGAACGGATTCCCGCACCCGAAGGCAAGTACTACTTTTCGGATCTCGAAGGCTTTTCCGTCATCGGGGATTCCGAAAACGAAATCGGGAAAGTCCTGTCCGTCGAAACCCTTCCGAGCGTCAATGCGTTTCGCTTTGTGTACAAGGGAAGCGAGATCCTCGCCCCCTGGACAAAAGAGTGCGTCCTTTCTATCGACAGCGAAAAGCGCATGGTGCGCATCTCCGAAAATTTTCTCGAAAAGCTCTTCGCGATGAGGGTCGAATGAAAATCGACTGCATCACGATATTCCCGGAAATGTTCGCTCCCATGGAACATTCCATCGTCGGCAGGGCGCAGAAAAACGGGCTTTTCTCCTTTCGGACGGTCTATCTCCGCGACTTCGCCGTGAACGATTACGGCCAGGTCGATGACGCTCCTTACGGTGGCGAACCGGGCATGGTCCTCCGACCGGAACCTCTCGCTTGCGCAATCCGCAGCACGCAAGTAAAGGAAGACGGAGGAAAGGTCATCTTCCTCACGGCAGACGGCGTCCCGTTTTCGCAAAAGCTAGCCAAAGAACTTTCGGCGGAAAGCCATTTGGTCCTCGTCTGCGGGCATTACAAGGGTATCGACGAACGCATCCGGGAAAACTATGTCGATATGGAAATTTCCATCGGAGACTTTGTCGTCAGCGGCGGCGAACTTCCGGCGATGCTCCTGACCGACGCAGTGGTGCGGCTTCTCCCCGGTGCGCTCGGACATAAAGAATCTGGAGAAACGGACTCCTTTGCACAGGGTCCCCTCGGCTGGCCCGTCTATACCAGACCCGAGGTTTTTGAAGGCAAATCCGTTCCAGAAGTGCTCGTTTCCGGGCACCATAAGCGGATTTCCGAGTGGAGAAGGGCGGAATCTTTAAAAAGAACGCAAGAAAGACGCCCCGACATCTACGAAAAATTGCAAATAGATACTAAATTTGGCAAACAATAACAGAGGTCACAGAATATGTCCCTTAACATCCAAGCGATTCAGCAAGAAAACAAGAAAACGGATCTTCCGGAATTCCGCACCGGCGACACCATCACGGTGAACGTCAAGGTCATCGAAGGAACCAAGGAACGCATCCAGCCGTTCAAGGGTGTCGTCATCCAGCAGAAGAGCACCGGCATCGGTGAAACCGTCACCGTCCGCAAGATGTCTGACGGCGTGGCCATCGAACGCATCTTCCCGCTCCACAGCCCGCGAATCGCTTCTTTCGAAGTCAACCGCCAGGGCAAGGTCCGCAAGGCCCGCATCTACTACATGCGCAAGCTTTCCGGCAAGGCTGCCCGTATCGAAAAGCGCGAAGGCTAGTTTTTTAGACGGCATCCCTTTGGTCTCGGAGGGTCCCGTAAACAGCCTTTCCTGTTTCCCGTTTGAACGTATTTCACTTCAAGCGGGTTTTGTCCTTTTAAAAAAAAGGGAGCGGACCGCCGAGATGATCTATGTGGAAGAAGGCGAACTGGAAGCCTTTGACGACGAGAAAATCCTATACTCGATTCCGCAAGGTTCCCTGGTCGGGGTAGCCGCCGTCATGGATGGAACGCCTTTTTCCGAAAGCGTCCGCACGGGCAAAGGTGCAACTATCATAAAAATCGACAAGAAAGCGATGGAAAGCGTACTCCAGAAGGTTCCTTCCTGGATGCTCGCCATGGTTTCTTCGCTTTCATCCGAATACAAGCAGCTGAAAAAATCCGCCGACAAGCCGATTTACGCGGATTCGCTCGAAAGTTTCACGCTCTTCCTCGCCAAACGGACCGGAAGCAAACCTCTCGATACGGCCCAGGTTCTCCGGGAATACAGATGGCAGACCCGCGCGACAAAAGAAGAAACGGCAGCAGCGCTCAAGGAACTTCTCCGGCGCAAGTTCGCAAGGCTCGAACCGGACGATTCGGGAAAGCCGAACACTCGCCTTCTTACGGTGAAGCCCAAGTTGCTGAACATCCTTTTCGAATATCTCCATTCCTCTCGCCAAGGGGAAACCTATCCCCCGTTTGGACTTTCCCCCAGGGAACGTTTTTGTCTCGAAGCGCTGAGCCTCGAAGATTCCCTGTTCACGAGATCCCGAAAAGAATGGCTGGAATACCTGACAAGAAAAGTTTCCCGGGCGGACTTCATCATCGTCATCAAGTTCGTCGAACTGGGCATTTTTTCAAAAGTCCCGAATACGGACAAGCTGTTTCTCGAAACGGATACCCTCGACAAGTATCTCAGCGCAATCCACGGGGAACGCAACATCAAGGGGCTTCTGTGAAAAGGTTACACGCAAGAGACGTCCTTTTTTCGGAAGGCGAAACCGACGGCAAGCTCTTTATCGTCCAGAAAGGAGCCTTTGTCGCACAAAGGAAGGAAGGCGCAAAAATTCGCTCCAAGGAAACCGTCCTGCCGCATTCCGTGGTCGGAAAAAATTCCCTTTTGAATTTTGCCCCGCATCGTTACACGCTCCGCGCGATGGAAACATCCGAAGTCGAAGTCATCTCACAAGAAGCTCTCTCGACCGCATTGCGGGATTTGCCCCCCTGGTTTTCCCCGTTTCTGCGCTTTATGGAATCCAGGGCGCTGACGGTAAAAAAGAACAAGGCGACGCTTGACAAAATCCACGCCATCCCGACAAGCCTCTTCGTTTGTGCGAAATACGCAAAGCATCTCAAGGAGGCAATTTTTGACCTGGATAAAATCGCAAACGACATCCGCGCGATTAACGGCCTTGATTATACCGAAACGCTCGACCTGTTCCAAGGATTTTGCGATTTGGGCATTTCCGAAATCACCCCGGGCGAAACTCCCCAAATCCGCTTTTACCGCAAGAATCTGCCGCAGCTTCTCTATCGTACACTGTTTGCCCGCATGACTGGCAAGACTCTACCGCGCTCCATCCTTTCGGCAAACGACCAGACCATCCTCACCGCGTTTATCTCGGCGGCAAAGACCAAGGGTCACGAAAACGATAACCGGATTTTCATTCTCGCCAAGGATTTCCTTGCGACCTACCGGAAGCTCTTCCCGGGCATCAGTCTTACCCGTCGAGCCTTCGCCAATCTCATCCAGT
>JBNMGX010000219.1:0-3959 GCA_050872465.1 Hallerella sp. | reverse complement strand
TATTAGTTGTGAGAAACCAGGAAACAGGAGTCAGCAGGGATTAGGGAGAAGGGATTAGTTGATAGTTATTAGTGGAGAGTTAATAGAAATCAGAAAACAGGAATCAGGAGGTGGGAATGAGGAATTCGGAATTAGGAATGCGGAATTGACGTTTTAGCGAACTGTAAGTTGTCAGGAATCAGTTGTTTGAAGGGGCATCTGAGCGAACAAAAACAGCTCGCTAACCTGTCATTGCAGTTCCTTGCAATGTGTCATTGCCGGACTTGACCCGGCAATCTCTTCTCTGAAAGGAGATTCCCGTGTCGGGGCACGGGCATGACATCGTATCACATCCCATTTCCCAAAGGGCTAGACGTCCGCGGACTATTCTCTGTTCCCTCATTCCTAAGCTTAAATGTCCGCAGTTCTAAGCCCTTTCTCCGGATTAGAAACCCCAGCTTTTCACTGTGGATATCTGGGAAGCATCCGAATTTGCCGATAGGAATTGCTTTTGTGGTCAAGCTCCAGGAAAATGTTGGAATCTCCAAGGGAAAGCATGACGAACTTTGGCGTGAGAATTTTCAGATACTTGTTCACCTGGACTTGCAGCGCAGCAGGGGAATCCACTCCAGGACGCTTGCATTCGACAAGCAGCCAAGGCTTTTGGATGCTGTTCCCTTCGCGAAAATCGTGGACAAGGATATCGACCCGATCCGAATTTCTCGGTGCGATGTTTTTCAGGGCGAATTCCGTTTCGATAAGGTGCAGGGGGACGGAAAGAGATTCCATGAGCCATTGGACGACGCGCTGTCGCACAGCTTCTTCCGGCGTCAGGGCGATAAACTTTTTCCGCGACGGATCAAAGACGCTTTCCATCTGTCAGGTCAACGGATTTGTGCGGAACGGATACTGGGAAAACGGGGGAATGTGAAACTCTTCCTTGAGGTCGTCCCAGCGGATCAGCCGATTCTTCCAGATGTATTTGCGGTAAAGGCGGCGGGCGACGCGGCTTGTGATTTCGTAGGGAATCGTGTGGTGCGCCTCGGCGACGGATTCCATGGAAATGCGCGGGTCTGCGCCGCCATCGACGACTTCGACCGTTTCGCCGATTTGGACGTCCGGGATGCGGCTCACGTCAACCATCGTCGCGTCCATGCACACGCGTCCGAGGATCGGGCAAAGCTGGTTTCGGATGAGGACATAGCCGTTGTTGTATTCGCCGCGAAGATAACCGTCGCCATAGCCGATGGCAATTGTCGCGACCTTTGTCGGTTGCTGGGCGACCCAATACTGTCCGTAGGAAACCGCTTCTCCCGTGGGAACCTCGTGAATCGTTCGGATGGTGGATTTTATCGTCATCACGGGCTTCAGTTCCGGATATTCGAAGCCTTCGGGGGGCGTTGCGCCCATCGGATTGTAGCCGTAGAGGACCAGCCCGGGGCGGACCATGTCAAAATGGCTTTCGGGATGTCTGAGCGTTCCCGCGGAGCTCGAACAGTGGCAGATTTTCGGGCGGATGCCTTCGTTGGCGAGAAGTTCCACCAGGTTGGAAAAACGGTCGATTTGACGCTGCGTGCTGGCGTTGGATGCCCGGTCGAGCATGTCCGCGGTCGCCAAGTGCGTGAACATCCCCTCGACATCGAGATGCTTCAGGGAGAGAATCTGGCGAATCGATTCGAAATCGTCAAAGCGTACACCGTAGCGGTGCATTCCCGTGTTGATGGCGAGATGCGCCTTTGCGGAAAGCCCGTTTTCTTCCAGGAACCTATCAAAGGCTACTGCGGTTTTTACGTCCGAGAGCGCGGATGTCAGCCCGAATTCCACGAGATAGGGAAAATCCGCCGGAATGCAGGGACCGAGAACGAGAATGTCCAGATCCATGCCGTATTGCCGCAAAAGCATTCCTTCCGAAAGATGCGCTACGCCTAAAAAGTCCGCTCCGCTATACTTGGCGGCGAACGAGCAGGCGAGCGATCCGTGTCCGTAGCTGTCGGCCTTGACCGGCAGAAGAATTTTCGTATGCTTGGGGATGGACTTGCGGACAAACTGGATGTTGCTTGCGAGAGCGTCCAGGTTGATTTCTATCCAGTTCGGGCGCGTGATGTTCTTTAAATCGGGA
Source organism: Hallerella sp. (assembly GCA_050872465.1). Lineage (GTDB taxonomy): Bacteria > Fibrobacterota > Fibrobacteria > Fibrobacterales > Fibrobacteraceae > Hallerella. The sequence goes on along the minus strand of JBNMGX010000219.1, from coordinate 1,861 downwards.
GGAAGGGATGGCAAATTCATGGTGGAAATATAGATTAAACTGGGAACAGCGGACATCTAGGTTTAGGGACGAGGGATGAGAGAGGAGTCCGAGGACGGTTAATTTAGTGGTTAGTGATTAGTGGCTAGAACTTTTGACGTTTAAATTTTTGGGAAGCGTTCAGCGGGACACGGGATGCGGTAATTCGAAGCGAACTGTTTTCTGTTTACCGTCATTCCCCGGCTCGACCGGGGAATCTAGATTATTGGGTCAAGCCCGACAATGACTGGTTAGCGACTTATTTATAGCCATTCCTCCAGAATGACCGCTAGAAGGAAAAATTCGCTCAGACTTTTCTCTCTACTGACCACTGAATCCTGATTTCTGTCAATTATCAACTAACCACTAATAACTAACCACTGATTCTTGACTCCTAATTTCTATCAACTAATAACTATTCACTATCAACTAAATTTTCAGTTCTAAGCTCCGCTCAGGAATCACTCGTGATAGAGCTTTGCCGTCTGGTATTTGGGGGCGGTCGTGAGGTTTACCCGCAGGCGGCGGAACACATCGATATCGACCTGGGCGAGGATGACGCTCGCATGGACTTCGGCGTGTTTCAGTTCCGGGAGCTTTTCGAGGGCTCGCTTTGCGTTTTCGTCGGAGAGGGCGCAGACGGAAAGGGCGACGAGAACTTCGTCCGTGTGAAGCCGCGGGTTCTTGTGCCCGAGCTGTTTTGTCTTGAGGTTCTGGATAGGCTCGATGACATTGGGCGTGAGCAGTTGCATATCGTCCGGGAGTTTTGCCAGGTGCTTCAGCGCGTTGAGAAGCATCGACGAGCACGCTCCGAGAAGGGAAGTCGTCTTGCCGGTGACAATCGCTCCGTCGGGAAGTTCGATGGCGACTGCGGGACCGCCCGTTTCGAGCGCCTTTTTTTCGGCGACGACAGCGACCTTTCTGTCTTCGGGCTTGATTTGCGCCTGTTCCATGAGAAGCTTCAATTTATAAACCTGGTCCTTTTCGGCGTGGCCCTTTCGGACCTGGCAGAGCGCGTTGTAGTAGCGTCGGATGATTTCCGCGTTGGCGGCTTCCTTGACCGCCGCATCGTCGATGATGCAGTTTCCCGCCATATTCACGCCCATGTCCGTCGGGGACTTGTAGGGGGAGTTTCCCATGATGCGGTGGAAAATCGCGTTCAGGACGGGGAAGATTTCCACGTCGCGGTTGTAATTCACGGTCGTCTTCCCGTAGGCTTCCAGATGGAACGGGTCGATCATGTTTACGTCGTTCAGGTCCGCGGTGGCGGCCTCGTAGGCGAGGTTCACCGGATGCTTGAGCGGAATGTTCCAGATGGGGAAGGTTTCGAACTTGGCATAGCCCGCTTTGACGCCGTGCTTGTTTTCATGGTAGAGCTGCGAAAGGCAGACAGCCATCTTTCCGCTGCCGGGACCTGGCGCCGTCACCACGACCAGCTCGCGAGAGGTTTCCACGAATTCGTTCTTGCCGTAGCCGTCGTCGCTCACGATGAGCGGTATGTCCGAAGGGTATCCGGCGATGGGGTAGTGCCTGTAAACTTTCAGCCCCAGGTCTTCGAGCTTTTTCTGGTAAGCGATGGCGCTCGCCTGGTTTTCGAAGCGGGTCAGCACGACGCTGCTCACGTAAAGCCCGTAGTCGCGGAACGCATCGATGAGCCGCAGAACGTCCATGTCGTAGGTGATGCCGAGGTCGCCGCGGACCTTGTTCTTCTCGATGTCGCCCGCATGAATCGCGATGATGATTTCCGCCTTGTCCTTCAGCTTTTCAAGCATCCGGATCTTGCTGTCGGGAGCGAACCCCGGGAGAACGCGGGAGGCGTGGAAGTCGTCGAAAAGTTTTCCGC
>JBNMGX010000218.1:0-3974 GCA_050872465.1 Hallerella sp. | reverse complement strand
GGTCAGCAATACGCGCGCCTGGTTCTCCGCGGTTTTTGGCAAGCAGGGCTCCTTTGTCCGCACGCCGAAGACCGGCGGCAAGAAGCATTCCCACTTTGCCCAGAAATTCCCGTTCCTCGCCTTTGTGGAAGTCGGGGTAGGCATCTACTGCGTTGTCGGGCTTCTCGCCTACATCGGTGCGCAAAAATTCATCATCGGCCCGTTCCTCGCCCTTTACGCCATCGGATTTCTCGCCGTCGGCGCGCTGAGCTTTATCCAGTATTTCGAAAATTTGCTGAACATTCGCAAAGACCGTCGAAAGTAACTTCCGTTCCCTTTTCATTTTACGGCGGATGCCCATCGGCATTCGCCCTTTTTCTTTCTATTTCCGTTAAAAAGTAGTCGTTACCCTCATTATGTGCGCTAGAAAATCAGTTCATTCCCGGAAAAGGATTCCAAAAGCCTTTTTTTGAAATATTTAAAAGAACTCTTGAAAATCTTTTTTTTTTTTTACATTAAGCATCAACGATTTATAGGAATCGATGCTTATGAAAATTCTGTACCCCTTGCTGCTTTTCGCGGCAATCTCCTTTGCCAAGCCGCTGGTTGTCTATACCGGCGTTTATTCGGTCAGCGAAGACAAAAGCCTGGGCAACATCAAAATGTTCGCTCCCATGTTTTTTGAAATTTTCTCCAAGTGGCAGGCCTCCAGCGCCCTTCCTTTCGATCTGATTATAGAAACCGATGCCGAAGAGACAAAACACTTGGCAGCAGACCCCATCTCCATGGCGATTCTTGTAACCCGGGACGACCTCCAGATTGAGCACTTCAAACGACTCAAGGTGACCAAAACAACGCAAAACCTCGGTTTCAGCGTTCTCTTCTACCAGACCCGTAAATCTGAAAACGGCACGGTCAATACCATTTTGGCATCCTTCCCGCTAAATTCCTATATGTCCAACGAAAAGCCCCTTTCCGCAAACGAAAGGGATTCCGATCGCGCATTGATGACGAAAAAAATTGCCGACGAGCTGATTCGGAACCGCTTTGCCAAAAGAGTTCGGAAACTCGGCATCGACGAAATTGAAATTGCGGCAGAATGTTCGGAGGGCGAGTGCCACGTAAAGGATTTCAAGAAGAATGGGCTGGAAATAGGCCAAAGCGTCACCCTGAATACGGAGCACGGGGACTTTGAAGCATACATCATCGACGCAAAAGGTTCTCTTGAATTTGAAGAAAACGGAGCCAAGGAATTGATTTCGGCAATTGGAAAAGCCAATGGAAAAGCGTCGAACTTGAAAGGATACAGCGAAGAAACCTGGCAGGTTGTCAATGTGGAGATAACATCCAAAAAAGCCGCCAAACTTTTCCAAAACGAACCGACCCAAGCGCAAATCGCCCAGTGGTATTCCGATTTCCTGAGCGAAAGCGGTAAAGCGGTGCTCCCGCCCATCAGCGGACTCCAGTGGACGCAAAATTCCATGGAATATACCGAAATGATTCTAGCTAGCGCTGACGGCGATATGGAAAAATTCGTGATAGCGCCCGCCCGTTACAGGGTTGTTCTCGGATTCAGCGGCATCGCCAACGGCGTCGTCAAGAAAAACAGCATCGAGGAAATTTGGGCCTATAAAGTTTGGTTAACGCAAAAAGTAAACAACCAAAAAGCAAAAGAAGAGGAATTCACAACAAGCAAAAAGAACACAGTCCAATCACAGGAACATCGCGAAATCGACGTATTCAGAAACTTGCTTCACGTTAGTGTAAAAAAACTCGTTGAAAAAGGAGAATAATATGAAAAAATCGGGATTTATTTTCATTCTTTGCCTTATCGGATTTTGCTTTGCTGCAAACGATCAAAAAGTTACCGTTGCCGGCTTTGCAACCGAAAAAAAGTCGACAAAGGAAGCTTACGAAGACGCCTTGCAAAATGCCCTGCGCAACGCCGTAGAAAAGAATCTGGGAACCTGGATAAAAAGCCAATCCTCCTCCGTCAACTTCTCCGATGCGAATAGCCTCAACCAAGCGAAGTACGATATTTTATCTAAGGCAAATGACTTCATCGTGAATTACAAAGTCCTGAAACGCGGTCTTTCCTCCAAGGGACTTTACGAAATAACCATCGAAGCCGTGGTGTCTACCGACCGCCTTTCCGGAGAATTGCGCAAGTATGTTGGAGAACTCAAGTCCAAAATGGACAATCCTTCCATCGCATTTGTATTGACCAGCTGGGAAAAGAAGGGCGTGTTTACCACCGTTACTTCCAATGCCAGCCTTTCTTCCAAGAATTCCTATTCCGGAAATGCGGAATCTTCGACTTACGCCAACGACGAAGCTGCCGTAGACGCTTCCGCCCGCGGCCAAAGCTCCAGAGCAGGCTATTCCAACCGCAATTCTTCCGTATCCGCAAACGGGCGCTATTCCGGTTCCGCAAGCGGCGGCTACTCCGGCTCTGTAAATGGCTCCGCCCATGTGGATGGCGACGAAAATTCCGTTTCTTATCGAGGAAAGCATAATCAAAGAGCGAGTGCCGACTATTCCGCACAAGCAAGCGCCGATTACAATGAAAATCGAAGCGGCAGCTATAACTCCAACGACTATGTGGACGCCTCCTACTCGGCTCAGGGCAAATCGACCCGGCAAAGCGACCGTGCAAGCAAAGTTAGCGGATCCAGTAATGTCAATGCACAGGCATCCCTCTCAGTAACTACAGGCAAGATTGATGAAAACCTATATGCCAAATTTACCGACATGAGCATCATCGACGGATTCCAACAAGAATTCAAAGAAAAAGGGTTTGATTTGAAAGCCGCCGACAGGGCACGAGAAATCGCCATCGCCCCCAGCGCGATGCAAACCGGCATCAACATCAACGACCGTTCCGCTGTTCGCGATTTAGCGGTAAAGGAAGGCGCCAACTTTGTCGCACGCGGCGAAGTGATGCTTCTTGGGCAAGGGCGTTCTGCAGCAACCGGCCAAATCGAAGTGACCGGAAAAATCGGAACAGAAATCATCGACGTGAACTCCGGGGACGTGGTTGCTTCCTATTCCAATACCGTTACCGTTTCCAATTCCAACGTGGACAAAGCTAAAGCCCAACTGATTAAAAAGGCTTCCGTTGTAGCCGCCAGAACCTTGGCTAGCCAGACTTTGCAAACTTGGCAAGAACGGGCGGAAAAAGGACGGCAATACACCGTTGAAATTCGCAACATGACCAAAGCCCGTTCGCAAAAACTTCCTTTCGAAAGAGCGCTGAAATCCATCGCTTCCATTTCTTCCCAGACTTCTCCGGCAAAAGGAGTGCAGAGCTACACACTCCTTTACAAGGGGAACAAAAGCGATCTTGGCGACGCCATCATTACAGCAATCGGAGACGCCAAGGGTTTTAGCGAAGAAGAATTTGACGGTCCCAATGATGAAAACGGCAAAATCGTTTTCACATTCACAAAATAGAGTCAAAAGTTTCACATTCACCAATCCAATAAGGAGGCATCATGAAAAAACTCATCACATTGTTTTCCGCTTTTCTGATTCTGTCCGGTTGCGCCGGCGTGATGGGAGGCGGGAATCCAAAAATTCAAAGCCTAGAAGCAAAATCCGCGACTATCACTGGCCAATTTATTTCTGCTTTAGGGGAAAGCGTTGTGGCTTACGAAAACGCACTGTCGGCAGTCGGCAACAAGACCGAAGCCGAACGCATTAAATCGGAAGCGGGAAACCTTCGCGAAGACGACGATAAGGATAAACTGGAATCCTCCATTGGAATGCTCAACGAAGTCGATTTGAGCAAGGAACTAGAACAGGCCGGCGAATTGAGTGCGGGAGGCAAGGCGCAAATCGGCGCGGCCATCTTGCATTTGGGCATTGCCATTTTCTACGATGGAATGGTTGCAACGGAAGTTCCTTCGGTTGTGACAGATGCAAACGATATTTTGCAAAATCTATCCAAAGCTGACGCCATGTCTGCCGGAAGCGTCAAGAACATTATCTCTTAT
>JBNMGX010000217.1:0-3981 GCA_050872465.1 Hallerella sp. | reverse complement strand
CGCTTGCTCTTTAAAAAACTGTCGAAGCCTCCTTGGGGAAGCATGACCGCCCGCATAAACTGCGAAAAATTCAGCCCGACGATTTCCTCGATTTTCCTTTGCACTTCATTGTTTTTGGAAACTTCTTCGAGAGCGGAAAACACCCCACCTTCTTCGAAAAGGAGCTTCCGTTTCACCGGCTGCACTTCCCCGTCCGCACTGTTACGGCTCCGATGGACCTCCCAGCGCGCCTTGTAACGGCTGCCGGAAGATTCAAATTCCACTTCCGAAAAGGAATTTCCCGTCCCAGCCGTCATCACCAGTTCCGGTCCGATTTCCGTATTTCGTTTGTCTGCGATATTTTCCTGACGGGGCGTCTTTCCATAAAGCGCAAGCGATATCGCGTCGAGGACCGAAGTCTTTCCAGAACCTGTCGGTCCGGAAATGGCGAAAAGATGGTTCCGTAAAAAAGCGGGATCGTCAAAGCGAACAGTCCACTCGCCCGAAAGGGAATTGATGTTTGCAAAATGCAGCGACAAAATTTTCATTCTTCGATTTTTCCTTCCTGAACTTCTTTTAAAACTTCCTGAAATGCCGCTTCGACGCGCGTTTTCAAATCCTTATCAAGCCCCTTCTGGCCGCTTTCCGCTTCGGCGAGATATTTTTCAAAAACCTCTGTCGGCGAAAACTCCGAGAGTTCCTTTTCCTCGATGACGCTATGGAAGTTATCGACGCGCCCCGCATATTCCGCCTGCAACAGGACAAGAGACGTCCCCTCGAAATCGTTGGCCAGATTCTGGCGTAAGTTTCCGAAACTTCCGGAACCCGTATAGCGCACCCGAATCCAGGCACCCGGAGAATCCTTGTCTTCCTTGGCGATTTTCTGCCGTATTTCGGTCAAATCGTCTCCCGTTATCGTCCGCAACTTTTGAAACTGCGGGACGCCGACCTGGCGGACTTCGGGCATTTTTCCCTCTTCAAAATCAACGATCAGGACAACGCTTTCCCGGTTCGCTTCGTCAAATCCCATCGCAAGCGGAGATCCCGAATAACGGATGCGGTTTTCTCCGCCGACTTTCTGGGGCCGGTGAATATGACCCAGCGCGACATAGTCAAACGCAGGCGGAAAGACATTTGAATTGACATTTTCCAAGTTTCCCACAATCGCATATTCCGAATCATCCGCATTTTCCGACGGGGAGGACCCTGCGGCAAAAAGGTGCGCCATCGCGACGATGGGAAGTTCGCGTCCCGACTTTTCCCGAACTTTGCACGCCAAGGTTTTCAATTTTTCAAAATGCGCCTTCGTACCTTCCCGAACAAGCTCTTCCTCCGAGCTGCATTTTGCGTCCAAAAGGCTCGCCTGCAACGCGGGATCGCGCAAATAGGGAGCCGCACAAACGATAAGCCGGGGATTTTCCGCATTCGGCAGCACAATTATCTCGTTAGCAAAACCATTTTCCGTATCGGGGGTAGCGACGACATGGACGTTCAAAAGTTCCAAAACGGATCGCGCCGAATTGAGCGTCGCCGGCGAATCGTGATTTCCCGCCGTGATAATTACATTTTTACAGCAAGTGCCGTTCAGGCTCGTCAAAAAAGAATAATACAGTTCCTCGGCGGCGTTACTCGGAGTACCCGTATCGAAAATATCGCCAGAGACTAGAAGGGCATCGACCTCGTTTTCTTCAATCGTCTTTTTTAACCAGGAAAGCAACTTCCGGTATTCTTCCAAACGGGAATGTTCATGCAGGGAATTTCCCAGATGCAAATCCGACGTATGCAAAATGCGAAAACTAGAATGACTCATATTTTCAAATTTAACTCTGTTTTCTTGTCAAAATTGACAAATTTCATGAAATGAGAAATGCATCACATCAAGCTGATGCCAACCACTTCGAGAACATTTTCCGTCACCGTAAACCGAACGTTCCAATCCGCAAAGCGAAACCCATAGATTCGGCGTGAATCCTTCTGGTAAGCCGGACGCGGATCTTCCGAGAGAACTTTTATTAGGGACTCCTGTTTTTCTTTCGGAATCTTTTCCTGCTCGTTCTGCGGAAACCGCACGGTCAAAGGCGTAAAATTTAATTTATCCGTAAAGCCTCCACTCGCATCGGAAATCGCATCCGCAGACGGCAAATACGGTTTGATATCGACAATCGGCGTTCCATCCATCAAGTCCGCCCCCGATACGACGACGAGCGGTCCATCCGGAGACATCTCGATTTTTTCGATTTTCACGACAGAAAGCGCAAGAGGGTTCGGGCGAAAGGAGGAACGCGTCGCAAAGACTCCCATTCTCCGGTTGCCTCCAAGCCGCGGCGGGCGAACGGTCGGGCTAAAACCGTTTCGGATGTTTTCCGAAAAAATCCAGAGAATCCACAGATGCGAAAAATCTTCCAAGCCGCGCAGCGCATCCGCATTTCGAAATTCCGGTTCAAACACGATGGTCGATTTCAAGCTTTTTAAAATCCCGCTTTGCCGCGGAACGCCGAACTTTTCAGGGAAATCCGACCGGATATGCGCAATCGTTCGAAAGGTAAAAGTTTCTTGCATCGGAACGTATATAGCAAAATTTTCTAGCTTTGCGCGCAATATGAAATTTTCTGAACTTCCCTTGGACGAATGCCTCCAGCGAGCGATTCACGACGCAGGCTACGCCACCCCGACACCGATACAGGAAAAAGCGATTCCGCCCGTCCTCGAACGCAAGGACCTGATGGGAATCGCCCAGACAGGAACCGGCAAGACCGCCGCATTTGCACTTCCCATCTTACAGAACATTCTCCAGGACGGTGTCTGGAAAGGGCAGAAGCCCATCCGCGTATTGGTCCTGCTCCCGACGAGAGAACTCGCCATTCAGGTGTCCGACTGTTTCGAGATGTACAAGAAATTCACGCCCATCACAAGTGCGTGCATTTTCGGCGGCGTAAGCGACATCCCGCAAAAAAGGGCTCTTTCCCAAGGCGTCGATATTCTCATCGCTACTCCGGGGCGACTGCTCGACCTCGTTCAGCAGCGCGTGGTAAGCCTCAAGAAGTTGCAGTATTTTGTCCTCGACGAAGCGGACCGGATGCTCGATATGGGATTTATCCACGACATCCGAAAAGTCGTTGCGCTGCTTCCCCAAAACCGGCAAAACCTTTTCTTCAGCGCGACGATGCCTCCCGAGATTACAAAACTCGCCGCGTCGATTCTCCGCACAAATCCGGTCCGAATCGAAGTTGCGCCGCAGAGCACGCCCATCGAACGCATCCGCCAGGAACTTTACCGCATCGACAAGAGGCGCAAAGGCGCACTTCTCAAGGAAATGCTTCTTGAACATCCCGAGATGAAAAAGGTCCTTGTCTTTACGCGGACAAAGCACGGTGCAGACAAAATCGTCCGGGTTCTCGAAAAGGCGAAAATCACATGTGCAGCCATCCACGGTAACAAAAGCCAGAACCGCCGACAAGAAGCGCTAGGCAACTTCAAGACGGAACAGATCCGAGTCCTGGTCGCAACGGACATCGCCGCCCGCGGAATCGACGTCGATAACGTCTCGCACGTTTTCAACTACGACCTGCCCGATGTCCCCGAAACGTTCGTGCACCGAATCGGTCGGACAGCCCGCGCCGGAAAAGACGGCGTAGCGATTTCATTCTGCGCTCCCGACGAGGAAAGCGATCTGCGGGCAATCGAAAAACTGACGCGCATCCGGATTCCCGAAGGCGATCCGACCATCCTCGAAAAATTGCCGCCCCCGCAAAAGGAAACGCCCGAAAGCGAAGCCCGAAATTCCCGTTTCCGGGGTTCCCGCCAAAAGAGCCATTTCCAGTCGGAGAAAAAGCCTAGAGAAGAAAATCGCCCGGTGAACTCTGCGCAAAATTCGGAGAGACCGCTGCCACGTACGCATTCCGGGAAGCGCCTCGGAAGCCGCGCCCGCAAAAGACTGCGAGAAGAACAGCGGAAGCAGAATCAAGGATAAATTTACAGGCTATCATTTCAAAAAGGAAAAGG
>JBNMGX010000216.1:0-3982 GCA_050872465.1 Hallerella sp. | reverse complement strand
TCGAAGGCTACGACGATTATGTTTCGCAAAAGGCGACGGACAACATCCATCTTTCCGGAGAAGGTGTGATTCATTTTTTGAATTCCGCTGTCCCGCTGTTTCGTGTGTTGGGAGTTTCGTTTGATTTGCCAAAGGGACTGGAAAGGATTATTCGCGGATTGGTGCGTCCGCAAATCGTTCGTTCCGAGGAAAAGGCCAAGGCGGGATTTTCACGCTTGGAAAATCTCTTGCAGCTGAACTGGTCGGTTCTTGTCGGGGAGCATGCAATCGACGGAAAGGAGTTCTTGGAAAAATATGCGGATTTCGGAGGATTGCTGTATGATGACGGACAGTATTTCTATGTAACATCCGAGGATGAGGAGCGATTGAAGGATGGCTTGAAGAATCGCTTCAAGGTTCCGGCGATCAAGGTTCTCCAGATTGCGCTCTCCGGGGAATTTGACGGTTTTTCGGTGGATATCGCCCCGGAAGCTCTCGCCGAGATTCATCGGTTTAAAAAAGAAAGCGAAGAAGAAGTCACCATTCCGCCGCAGATTCAGGCGAACCTTCGTCCTTACCAGAAGCGCGGTTTCGCGTGGATGCTCGGAAATTCCAGGCTGGGTTTTGGAAGCATCATCGCAGACGACATGGGACTTGGAAAAACGTTGCAGGTAATCACGCTTTTGCAGCAGATGAAAAATGACGGAGCGTTTGCGAAAAAGAAAGCACTGGTCATTGTTCCGTCCGGACTTCTGCAGAACTGGAAGCGCGAACTCGGAAAGTTCGCCCCGGAACTTCTCGTGAATATCTACCACGGAGGAAACCGTTCGCTAGAAAATTCACCGGCGGATATTTTCGTGACGACTTATGGCGTCTTGCGTTCGGATAAGGAAATGTTCAAGAATACGGACTGGCAGGTTGCAGTCCTCGACGAAGCGCAGAACATCAAGAATGCGGGAACGTCGCAAAGCCGAATCGTCAAGTCTCTTCCGGCGCATATCAAAATTGCGATGAGCGGAACTCCCGTGGAAAATCGCCTGATGGAATTCTGGAGCATCATGGACTTTTGCAACCACGGGCTTCTGGGAAACGCAAAGTCCTTTCGCGAGGAATTTGAAAAGCCGATTCAGGAATGTTCGAACAGGCATCGCGCGGAACTATTCCAAAAGATCACGTCGCCCTTCTTGCTTCGCCGCCTGAAAACGGACAAGTCCATCATCTCGGATCTTCCCGAGAAGCTGGAACAGGACGAATGGGCAAGCCTTTCACCCGAGCAGGAAACGCTTTACAAAAAGACTTTTTCATCCTATATGGAAGCGATTGCAAGCTTAAACGAAGAAAATCCGGAACAGAAATTTGAGCGCAGCGCAAAAGTCCTGCGGTTGATTCTCGCACTCAAGCAGATTTGCAACCATCCGGCGCAATATCTCAAGGACGGAAAACTCGACAGCGAACTTTCGGGAAAAGCGGAACTCTTTCTGGACATTCTGGAATCCATCCTGGATGCGGACGAAAAAGTTCTGGTATTTACGCAGTTTACGGAAATGGGTGAAATTCTTGAAAAAATCATTCGTGTAAAATTCAAGACGAAAACGCTCTTTTATCACGGCGGACTTTCTCTTTCGGCAAGGGAAAACGTCATCTCCGAATTCGAAAAAAATCCCGAGCGGAAAATCCTGATTCTTTCCCTCAAGGCGGGCGGAACAGGATTGAACCTGACAGCCGCTTCGCAGGTAATCCATTACGATTTGTGGTGGAATCCCGCCGTCGAGGCACAGGCGACCGATCGCGCTTACCGGATTGGGCAGAACCGCCGCGTGGTCGTTCACCGTCTGATAACCAAGGGAACTTTTGAAGAAAAAATCAATGCGATCATTGAAAGCAAGCGGAAAATTTCCGAAATGACCGTTGCAACAGGCGAGAACTGGATTGCGAAACTTTCGGATGACGAACTCCGCGAAGTCTTCACTTTGGGCAAGGGTTAATTTATTATTATTGGACTGAATTTTTCTGAGGAGATTTTATGACAACGACGATCGCCGTATTCATCGTTTATCTGTTGCTAATGCTCGGCATCGGATTTTACTTTTCGAAAAAGGCGAACAGCCTGAATTCCTATTACCTGGGAAATCGCAGCATGAACAAGTGGGTCGTGGCGATGTCCGCGCAGGCTTCCGACATGAGCGGCTGGCTTCTGATGGGGCTTCCCGGAGCCATCTACCTTTCGGGGCTTTCCGAAGCGTGGATCGGCGTGGGACTTGCAATCGGAACCTATATCAACTGGAAAATCGTCGGGCGCAGGCTCCGCAAATACACCTATTTCTGCAACGATTCCATCACGCTCCCGGACTTCTTTGCAAACCGTTTTCGCGATAAACGGGGAATCATCCGCATCATCTCCGCGCTTTTTATTTTGGCGTTTTTCCTCTTCTACACGACTTCGGGATTTGTCAGCTGCGGAAAGCTCTTTACCACGATTTTCGGTTGGGACTATACGGTCTCCCTGGCGGTCGGTATCGTCGTCGTTGTGGCCTACACGTTCCTCGGCGGATTTTTCGCGGTCAGCTGGACGGACTTTGTGCAGGGAATTTTGATGCTCGTTGCCGTATTGATGGTTCCCACGATGATCTGCGCAATAAACGACGGTTTCGCTCCGACAATCGATGCGATGAACAAGGTGAACCCTTACCTGATGAACATCTTTACGAACGCTTCGACGGGCAAGGCAATTACGATTATTTCGCTCGTTTCCTCGCTTGCCTGGGGCCTTGGTTATTTTGGAATGCCGCACATTCTCGTGCGTTTTATGTCCATTAAGAATCCCGACGAGATCACGCATTCCCGTCGAATTGCGATGACGTGGGTGATCCTTTCACTCGGATCGTCCATTCTGATTGCTGTCTTTGGACGTTACTACCTGATGCAGCAGGGGATCGCTTTGGATGATCCGGAAAAAGTCTTTATGGTTCTCACGACAAACCTTTTCCCGACGGTCATTGCGGCGATTTTGATGGCGGCTGTACTGGCGGCAATTATGAGCACAGCGGATTCCCAGCTCCTCGTTTCCGCTTCGGCGTTTAGCAACGATCTTTACAAGCGCCTGATCCACAAGAACGCATCGAATCGCGAACTAATGCTCGTAAGTCGCGGAATCGTTCTGGTTATCGCTCTTGTTGCGGGACTCCTTGCCTACCAGGGACGTCCGAACGCTTCGCACGGATTTTTGGATGTCGTGATGAGCCTCGTGAGCTTTGCCTGGGCAGGATTCGGCGCAACTTTCGGACCGGTCGTTCTGCTTTCGCTTTTCTGGAAACGGACCAATCTGGCGGGAGCTATCAGCGGGATGCTTGTCGGCGGAATTCTCGCCTTTGTCTGGAAATTCTACCTTTCGGGATTTGCGGATTCCTGTGCGATCTTTGGGTTGTATGAACTTGTTCCGGGCTTTGTGCTGAGCTTTGCCACGATCGTCGTGGTGAGCCTTTGCACGAAGAAGCCTTCGGAAGAAATCGTGCGGGAATTCGAACAGGTCGATTCGAGCCGTTTGAGCGACCTGATGTTAAAATAGTCAAAGTAAAAAAGCCAAAAGGGAAGTCCGCTCGGGCTTCCCTTTTTTATACCGCAGATTCTCCATCAAGTAAATCCAGAACTCGTAAAAAAAACCAGATTTAACTCATAGTTTATCCTTAAATAATCTTAAAATTTTTCCTGACTGGCTCTATATTTTGACAGACGAAAGCGATGTCCATCATGGCACACCCCTAGGAAGTTTCCTATGCGTTCTTGGCTTTGGTGGAACCGCTCATCCCCAAGCGCAAGCGCGAGAAAGGCCGGAAGTACATACGCAAGGCGGGCTCTTCCTCCACATCTGGAAGCGGGGGCTCGCCGAGTACGCCGCGATGGCGGGCATCTCGTGGAAGTGGCAGAGCGTGGGGTCCCGCTGTCGATAGCCGTCACCGGGGCGAACCGTCATGACGTGACCCAACTGGAGGCAGTCCTGGACCTG
>JBNMGX010000215.1:0-4022 GCA_050872465.1 Hallerella sp. | reverse complement strand
TCGAGATGACCTCTCGGAGCTTTTTTGTTTTCTACCTTCGTTTTCCGGCGGTTGCGCTTGCATTCTTCGGCGGGCGTTCCGGAGGCTTCGGGCTCTGTCGTTCCAGGCTTCTTCGGGCGTTTTTCCTTTTTGAACCCAGAAGTCGATATTGGCGAGGGCGTCTATCAGGATTTCGAACAGAGGAGATGTTTGGAAGTAATCAGAGAGAGAGGGCGACTCCTCCACGGCGGTCTTGCAGACTTGAACCTTGGAATCTTTTTCGGCGTCGTACGCAGGGAAATAAAGCTGGCTGAAGGTTGCGCTTTTCTTCAAGGCATAGTTACAGGCGCGAAAATTCGAAATGTGGATAGCTTTTCGGCAGCGCGGGCATGCGGCAGTTGCGAAAATGTTTCCGGAAAGCGGGCTTATTCCGCAGAAACCGGTGACGACCGCGGTGTTTCCGCAATCGCAAAGGGCTTGGAACGACGGATTCTCCCACAGAAGAAACAGATGATGGATATCCAACTTCCTATAAGCGATGCCGAGCGAAAGAAATTCGATCGGTGTGCTCGCGTATTTCGGGAATTTATTTGTCCGCGATATTTGAAAAATAGCGGCAAATTTTCGAGGAAAAGTGCGTAACGGCGCTTTCGTCTGAGCGGCAAGCGGTTTTTGGCTAATGTGGTTTCCCGTTTGAAAATTTTTTTCGTTTTCATGGGGACTGAGACCCAGGTTGAAAAATAGCTCGCTTTGGACATTTGACGTTTCTGAATTGATTATGCATTTATTGATATTTATGCATACGGCATAAACAAGATGATTTCAAGGAATAATCTTGTAGAAGTCGTTTTTTTATGTAAATTAAATTTTACATAATAGTCGGCGATTCGTCGGGTAATTTAAAAAGAAACGGTGTAAACTTGGGCAAATGCGCGATAGGCGCAGGGAAAAACGAGATGAAAACGGATTCTTTGAATTTGCCCGGCTATCCCGAAGCTTCGCAGGACGTGACGTTTGTGACGGGACAGGCGACTCGAGTCTTTAGAGCGCTTGGCGAAAAGTTGCGACAGAGAAAATGGGAAGCGGAGCATCCCGAGGAAGTTCGCCGGCGCGAGGTGGAATTTCCCGAAGTCGCCGTGAAAGAGCCGGAGGACTGGCGTTACCTCTTCGGCATGCCGAACGTCCGTTCCAAGACGAAGCGGTTTCTCGAAATGGCGGCGCGATTCAATGCAAAGGATGCCGGCTTCGGCAGGGAAAACGATACGCTGCTCGTGCTTCCCCCGGAAGAAACGGATGGGATATGTCGGGAAATTTTAAAGAAGGATGGAAAAGAATCCAAGTCCAAACTGCTTTCCGGTTGTACGCAAATGCCTCGGGTCAAGCTCGGCGGGAATTATGTCCGCCCGGGGACGATGACGATTCTTTCCGACCGTTGGGAGGGTGCCGAGCGGGAAAACGTGAAGCGTCACGAACTCGCTCACCAGTTCGCCATAACGCTTCGTCAAATGATTGAGAACGAAAACGAGCGTCGCCGCGTGCAGGGCTTGCCGCATCTTTCGGATGATTCTTTGGTGCCTTTGAAGGCAAAACTTGCTAAAATTAATAAGAATCTAGACAGTCTCGAAACATCCGCCACCGATTCGAATGGAAACTTGAAACTTTGGGGTTGCAATGACATCATCCGGGAACTTCAAAGAGTGGAACGGGATTTTTGGAAGAAACTAAAAAACGAGGAGGAGAACCAATGAAATCTTTTGCTTTTTGGTTGCTTGCCGTTTGTCCGGCAGCATTCGCCATTCTAATGTATCAGTATCAACCTCGCGAAGTCTGGGTGGATTCCCGGACGGGGCAGGCGTATGTCTTGAAGCAGAAGCCTTCGACAAATTGCTGGGATATCAAGCCGGAGTTCTATCCCGACAGCTCGCTCCCGGGACTAGGCTTTCAAGCGTCCATCAAGTATTCCTTGAAAACGATTCAATCCGTAGATAGCTGTCCCGAAGGATGGACAAGGGATGAAGGCTTCAAACGGGGAAACTCCGGAAAAATATCGGAGTGCAGCAAAGTGTTGCCTCTTTCAAACCTTACGTTCTACCTGGATACCGGCGTGAACCGGATTATCAAGTATTCGCCGTTTGAAAAAAGGATGCTTTTGCAGAATTGCTACAATTCGATAAGCGAACAGATGAGTGCCGGTGGCGTTGGTTGTTCATGGTTTCATCCCGACTATTTCGATGTCTTTGGCGTTCGGGACGATTTCGGTGCCTATCACAAGGTGATTCATGGACGAACCTTTGACAATAAAAAAGGATTCTATCGTTCGTTTCTTTATTACGAATCGGATTCGTGGCTTTGCGCCACGGGCTGGTACGCCGATGTGGATGACTGGAAATTTAACTACAACCACATGCCGTGCTATTACGACTTGCCCGATCCGGAGCCTTTTGGCGAAAAGCTTTCCTCGCTGAAGTGGACGGAGTAGATTTGTGTACAAGCGAAAAAGCCCGGAGCTGTTCCGGGCTTTTCAAATCGATGAGGATAAAGACTATTTCTTGGTGAGCATCTTCACGAGCTTCGTGAACACGCGGTCGGCGAGCGGGTTCGTTTCGAGGCCTTCGAAGAGGTTCAGCTGGTTGAAGACGATTTTTCCCTTGCCGAACGGGATGATTTGCAAATCCACGCCTGTCCTGATTTCTCCGCCGGAGATTGTCACGGAACGTGCGAGGACTGTCGCGTCGGGAAGCTCGTTCAGCGAAATGCTCGGGATGACGGAAGAGGAAAGGTCGTCGAGAATCCGGTGCCCGGCAAACTCCGAAAGAAGCGCGGAACCGTTTACGAGATAGTGAACGGATAAGCCGTTTGCGCCTGTCGAGAAATGCGCATCGATCGTCTGCGTAAAGTAATGGCTCGAATTGAAGGATTCGATGTCTTCGCGGTTCAGGTCCGAGAGGAAGAGCATCTTGCCACCGTCGCGCGTCAGTTCGACAATTTTTGACAGAACGTCGTTGTTCCAGGAACTGAGGTTCGCGGTGAAGATAATCTTTTCCTTGCCGGCGAGAGCTGCCATCGCGTCCGCGGTGGTTTCCGCATTGTTGTCGAGGAAGCAGACTTCGGACATCGCGGACTTGACGTCCGCATCTTCGAGGACGAGCATGTTTTCCGACGTTGTGCTGACGACGGAACCGAGCGCGGAAAGCGAAAGAACCAGCCTGTAATCGCCGGGCGCCTTGGGCGTGACGACCGTGTATGTCCCGAGCGGCGTGAGGCTTGTCTGTCCCTTGGCCTTGTGCGTGTCGCTCGAAACGGTCTTGTCGTTCTTATCGACGATGGAAATTCCGATTTCGATATCTTCGAGTCTCGCCTGGTTCAGGAGCGCGAGCTGGAAGGATATTTCCGTCTGCGGCGCGCAGACCGGTTCAAATCCCGTCACGAGCAGGCGCGTCGGAGCGGTCGCGTTTTTGAGGAACGCTTCGAGACCTTTCGTTTTCCGGTTTTCATCGACGATGCCGCAGAAGTCCGTGCCAAAATCCGCCCATTGGTCGAGCATGAATCCGGAAACGAGCGGGTTGCTCTGCACCGCGTTAATTTGGGTGAGCTTGCTTTGGAGGGCGAGTCTCCGGGCATCGGCATTGAACTCCGCAAAGTTCTTCCAGATGGAGAGGTTCTTGTTCGCTGCAAAGGCTTCGGCTTGCTTGAAGAGCTGCTTGACGGCCTTGTTGTTCTTTTGGCTGCGCGGTCCCTTGATGTCCGTCGCGGAGTTCGGGAAGAGCGTGTGGTTTTTCAGCGTGACGAGAATCTTTCCATCGGTATCGTTCACGAAGCTTTCGTATTCGTCCTGGAAGCTCGAATCGCCGAGCGTCGTATCGGGAACGACCACTTCGTCGGTCATGTCCTTGTCGCAGTAGTGGGCGAGGAAGTCCGTGAGAGCGGCGTTCGGGCTCATGCGCAAGTGCATCCGGTGCGAGGAATACAGGAGAATCTTTTCGTTCGTCACGCCCATCAGCTTGCCGGTATCCTTGTGGAACTCTTCCTCGTTCGACAGATAG
>JBNMGX010000214.1:0-4025 GCA_050872465.1 Hallerella sp. | reverse complement strand
ATTGTATTTGTCCCGGGGCATAATTCCTCGTTCATTTCTTTTGGCGCAAAGCCGCTTGGAAAAGCGGAAGCGACCAATTCGGATTTCCTGAACGGAAAAGTTTCCGGCTATGAGCAGGGATCCTTGCCAGACGTTATCGCAAGAGACCAAAAGCTGAACGTTTCGAAACAGGGAATCAATTCCAACGGCTTGTACTTTTTTACTGCGCCGTATAAAAAATCGGGAAAGACTTATGTGCAGGTTTTGCCCCATTGGAAAGATGATAACGCGAAACAGTCGATTTCCTTTGCGCTTTACAAGTATTTAGAAAAGGTTCTCAATGCGCATTATGGAAATTCCTGGAAAACGGATGCGTCGAAGCAGGTCGATCTGGTCGCTCACAGCCAGGGCGGACTTGTCATTCGGGAAATGCTCCGAGGATTGAGGGCGAATGCTAAACATTATCCGTCGGGAAAGACGAATCCGGCAAACCATATCCGCCGCGTCGTCACGGTAAATACGCCGCATTTCGGGTCGGAACTTGCCGACGACTATTCGAATATCAAAAAATCAAAGCCCGCTGTCGCTGCGTTCATCAAGGAAATTCAGGACCAGAGAAACCGGGAAAAGAAAGGGAATCGCTATGCGGATCGGACTTTGCTTTCGGCAAACGTGAAAAAGGATCTTGTAGAATTTTTCAAGAAAGGCGCCGGCAAGGATATCTCGGCGGAGCTTTTGCGAGAAGTCGGAATGGGAAAGACGATGAGCAAGGTCATTGCCAATCTCTTTATCCCTTCGGATAGGATTCTTTCCGGGCTTTTGGGAACATCGACCGATGTCAGCGTCAAGCTTTCGGGTAGCTATGTCGGCGATTTCAAGTTGAAGACGACTTATAAATATCTTTTCGGGCTTCGGAAAAAAACGACGACGAAAAAAATCGACTTTCTGAAGCCGCTTCGCGATTCGCTTTGGGCTTGGCATGTCGATGGTGCTCATTTGGCAACGCATTCTTCGTTCATATCGAAGCTTTCCAAGGAAGGTTATCCGAAGCGTCCTGATGGGACAAATGTGCAGATGCGTCCGATGTATTCTTCGGATATGCGCGGTCTTCGCAATTACTTTATGAACCAGCTTTCAAGCGGGAGTACAAAGTTCTGCAAAAGTTCAAACGATGTCGAAAAAAACGCGTGTCTGTCGGTGACGAACTTTGTCAATGCGCTTCTGTATAAATCCCAAGGGGTCAAATTAAAGAATATCCAGGGAATCGAAAACTGGCTGAAATTTTACAACAACTTGATGGAAGAATGGCTCGGAGCGAGTGATTTGCTTGTGACAGCTTACAGCCAGCAGTTTATGGATAAAAAGCAGAAATTCGGTCCAAAATATCAAAAGGAATTTCTGTCGCCGAAGACTTACAGCATCTATCTTTCGCAGGTCCCCGACAAGTATCCGTATAACGTCGTTCCGCACGGAGACGTTCTGACTTATGGGCGAATCGACAATGCCGATTACAACATTCATCTGCAAAGCATCGAGTTTGAAGGCGCTCCGCGGAAAGGTTCGGATCTTTATTGCGCATTAGACGAATCCAAGTGTTCCGTCGGCCTGAAAAAGGTGAAGCACAAGGAAGTTTCCCCTGTGAAGGCGATCGGCGGAATCGTAATGATGGATTGGAAACATCTTGTCGGCGGTGCCTGATGAAGCATTGGATTGAACTTTTGTTCCTTGGCTTTCTTGTTGCCTGTTCTTCGAACGGAGAATTTTCGCAAAAAAGCGAACGTTCGGGTTGGCAATCGGCGGGACTTTCCGTGGATTATGCCGATGCTGAAAACCTTGGAACGGGCATTGAAACGGTTACAAGCATAGGCGAGTATCTTTTTGCGCGTAACGATCGGCAGATCGATGGCAAACGCCGTTACCAGCTTTTCCAGGGAAAGGTCGGCAGCCTTCTCTGGAAGGAACTGGAACTTCCCGACGGCGATGTACCAAATGTTCTTTTTGCCGATTCCGGTCTCCTTTACGTGGGAACGTTCTTCAGCTCTAGCGGCGCTAGGCTCTGGATCTTTAATCCTGAAAAGGAAGCGTGGTCGCATTTAGAGCTTCCCGTTGTCGATAAGCGATTCCCCATTTCGGATTCCGCTTATGGGATAGATGGCATTGCAAAGTTTCGCGGACGTCTAGTGCTCTCATTTTCGCACGGGAAGTTCGGGAAAAAAAATCCCATCTATTTTGAATCGGATGACGGAACATGGAACAATTGGAATCGGGGATTTCCGGCGGAGGAATCCTTTATGCGAGCCGAGGAATGGAACGGTTCCCTGTTTGCCATGACCTATGGCAACGGGATTTACCGCTTTGATCTTTCGGACACGGCATGGCATTCAGTTCCCGCTCCGACGGTCGCTTGCGAAAACGGCGCTTGGAACGATTCCTCGATGCTGGCTCGGGATGCGGTAATTGCGGAAAATGGCTTGCTTGTCGGCTATGCGAATCTAGAGGGCGTCTTTTCGCTTTCTTCACAGGGAATCTGGCACCAGAAAATGGACTGTTCCCTGTTTTATACGGAAAGCGATATTTCTCTGGTTTCTCGAACGCCGGCATCCGTTTACCGCTTTGTCCCGTTTCTTGAAAAATATATCGCCTTGGGCGAAGGTTCCGCCATCTACTCTCCGAAGGAAAATCGTTGGAACGAACTGCCTCCGATTTCCGGGGTGAGGGAAATTTTAGATGGGACGATTGTAAAGGATACGCTTTACGTCGCCGCTTTCCAGAAAGGCGTGATGAAACTTTCTACATCCTTCCTGGATTCAATCATTCATTCAAATACAATTCTTTCAGAGGTGACAAAATGAAAAAATTATGGACGCTTGGAATTCTCGCAGCGGTTCCGGCTGTTATGGCAAGCGAATCGTTTGGCGGACTAGGACTGGCCATTTATCCGTCGGAGCGCGGAGCCGAAGTGGCTCACGTTGTACAGGGCGCATCGGCGCATTTGGCGGGAATCGAAACGGGAGATTTTCTGCTGTCGGCAGATAACGTTTCGCTGGCGGGAAAATCCTTGGCTTTTGATATGGAAGTTCTCCGGGGAAATCCTGAAGAATCAGTGGAATTGACCGTCTTGCGAAATGCGGATACATTGCGTATTTCGGTTCGCCGCGAAACGATCATCGTCAAGAATTCTGCAGACGATGAGGATTCCGGGGTAGCGTTCAAGGCGATGTCGGATGAATCGCTGCAATTTTTGGATGCTGTCGAACTTCCGAATTTGAACGCCAACGTGTATGCGAAAATTTCCGAAAGCTCTACCTTGACTTCGCGTTTTGACAAAGGCTCAAGGAACCTTTCGCTTTCGACATTTGACCGGAACTCCATCCAGTTTGAACTGGAAAACTCCGGTCCTGCGACGCTTGAAATTTTTTCCGCACACGGGCAAAAAGTGGAATCGCTCCAGGTGGAAGGTCTTGCCGGAACAAACCTGCTCGCTTGGAATGGCAACAGGCTTTCTTCGGGAAGTTACTTTGTTCAAGTTTCCCAAAATGGAAAAACGCTTTCTTACAAGGGGGTGCTTCGCTAAGAGAAAATATTCTTTAACAAAAAGGAGCCGCAAGAGCGACTCCTTTTCTCTGTTACTTTTTCCTCGCCCCTTCGGCCTTGTACCTGGCGATGATGGTTTCGTAGAAGTTGAATGTCTGCTTTGCGATGCTTTTCCAACTGAAAACTTCGATTGCCCGCTTGCGGCTGGCTTCTCCGAATTTCTTTGACAGTTCCGGATTGTCGATGAGCGTGTTCAGGTTGTCGGCAAGAGCCTGTTGGAACTCTTCTGGATTTTTTGGTTCAAAATCCGAAGGCGATTTAGGCTCTAGCGGCACAAGGAAACCCGTTTGGTTCTGGACGATGATTTCCGGGATTCCGCCGACGGCGCTTCCGACGACAGGCGTCCCGCAGCTCATCGCTTCGAGGTTGATGATTCCAAACGGTTCGTAGAGCGATGGCGTGACAAAAGCGGTCGCGTATGTGTAAAGGACGCGGAGTTCCTTGTGCGGCAT
>JBNMGX010000213.1:0-4025 GCA_050872465.1 Hallerella sp. | reverse complement strand
GCTTTGGATGCGTGGCAACGGAAATTGGAAAAAATTTTTTCGTTGTTTGCGAAATTTTTGACAATTTTGCAATTTAGAATGATATATTGAGAAAAAAAATCCGAGGAAATTATGCCATCCAACCTACCGCAAGTTTCGCCCAACATCCAGACAATCCTTGAATCCAGAGATTTTACCGAAGCCGCCGCCTGGACGCTTGCCGGTTCCGCAGGTTCGTTCCGCAAGTATTACCGAATCGCCGAGAACGGAAAAACCGCGATACTCCAGACGAATTTGACCGCTGACGAGGATTTCAAACGCTTTGTCTCGTATGGAAAGTCGTTCTCCTCTTTCGGGTTCCCGACTCCGGAAATCTGGGCGGTCGATGAAGTTTTCGCCCAGGTACTCATGCAGGACATGGGAGAAAACACGCTTCTTTCTCTTGTCGAAAAGGACGGAAAACCGAACCCCGGAAATATCCGAATCCTTTATCCCGCGACGATCGATGCCTTGCTCAAGTGGCAGAAGGAAAGCCCGAAGTTCTTTCTTTCGAGGCCGGACATCGCGGCGAGACGCTTTGACTACGCAGCGCTCAAATGGGAAACCGATTATTTTCGCACCAATTATCTGCAAAAGAAAAAAGACCTTGCGGAATTGCCGGTGGCAGTGGAAAACTTTTTCGCGACGCTTGCCTGCATGGTCGATACGCATCCGAAAGTCCTGATGCACCGGGATTTCCAGTCGCAAAACGTCATGGTTCGATCCAATTCGGAAATCGGATTTGTCGATTTCCAGGGAGCGCGCCGCGGCTCCATGTTCTACGATATCGCTTCGCTTCTGTGGGATCCCTATGTTGAGCTATCCGAAGAACTGGTTGCGGATTTCTTTGACGAATGGTATCATGACTATCCGCTGTGCGCACAATCCTTTACCAAGGAAGAGGCTTGGACGCTCTTCTTGCAGGCTAGTCTCCAACGTCTGATGCAGGCGCTCGGTGCGTATTGCTTTTTGAGCGTGGAAAAGAAAATTCCGGGCTTTGAAAAATACATCAAGCCGGGCAGGCGACAGCTCTCCCGTGTCCTGGAACTTTACGAAACGCTGAGTCCGTCTCGCCACGAAGCGATTCGGTTCCTCAAGGATTCGCTAGGGTAGTTTCGAGCTGCCAACGGATGTGCCTTTCCATTTCGGAGCGGGCATCGATATGCAGCTTGAAGGCTTCCGCAATCTTTTCGACGGAGAAGAGCATCGGCTTTTCGGACCAGCCGAGATCCCGCTCTTCGATTTTTGCGCCGCTTTTTTTGCCCGTCAGGTTTTCATATTCGGCGAGCATTCTTTCCGCGATGCTCTTCCACGAAATCCAGCTCGCTCCCAGGCCAAGGAAAATTTCCTCGTTGAAATCGCTGTCGAGCAGCTTGTGGAAAAGCTTCGCCTGGGAAGCCGCGTCGATAAACTGCGTCCCGTCGTTTTTAATCAGATGGATAACGCTTCCGCTCGCAACGGCCTGCGCAATCTGCGCGAACCGCCTGTCCGGCTGGGAAACGCCGTCATGGGGACCGAAAGCGGGATTTCCGAACGTGTAGCCCGGACGGATGATATTCCGTTTCATCGCGGTTCCGCGGAATCCCAGCACATAGGCTTCGCCTGCAGCCTTTGTCGCCCCGTAAAGATCGAGGGGGAGGTTTACTACGTTTTCGTTCATCACCGGACGGAATTTTCCCATCGCCGCCGTACTCGACGTGTAGATGAACTTCCTGCATCCGGCCTTTGCCGCCGCCTGCAAGACGAGAACCGTCGCCCGCGTGTCGTTTTCGAGCATCGAAAGGGGAGTTTCGCCCCAGCCAAAGGCGATGTGGATGCACGCTTCGCTGTTTTCCAGTCCCCTCGCAATGGTCGCCGCATCGTAGATGGTCCCTTCGAGAATCGTCACGTTCGAGTGGCTCGAAAGGTAGGGAATCTTGTCGGGATGCCTGGACAGAATCGTGAGCCGATGCCCGCCTTCTAAAAGTTCCCGTGCGACATAATGCCCGATGAAGCCCGTTCCGCCCGTGATGAAAATCTGCATGTTCCAAATCCTCGTTTAAGGGTGATTTCATCAAACTAGTATTCTTTTTATGGAGGCGTTCCCGGGAATTTGTAAATCTTTGGAGACCGGGCTTAGGTAATTCGCTTTTGTATGGCCAAAATAACAGCTCCTTGGATTGCTTGGAATAGAATTAAAATATATCCAAGTAAATGGCCGGCAAGGACCCTATCGGCAGGCAATCCGACAATTCCAGTATAAAGGCTTATTGTTATCCATTCCCGGACCCCGATGCCGTTAAGCGATATCGGCAACATGGTAATAATGACCGTAATGGCAGTAAAAACAATAACCAATCTAAAATCTAAGGAAATTCCGACGGCTTTTAAATATCCGTACGAAGTCGCGAAAACGAGTAGTTGGAGCCACAGAGAATCCAAAAGGGACAAAAAAAATTGTTTTTTGTGGTTTCTATAAACGAGTAAAGAGCTTTGAAGCTTGGAAATAAAATTAAAGCGCCTTGAAATGAACTTTATGGAAGGTATTTTATCAGAAAAGCAACAGAAAACAAGAGTAGCTGTCGTCAGAAGCAAGGCGATAAGCATTCCGAATACATAGGCCGGGGGAAGGGCGTAGCGGTTGCACACCCATGGAAGAGAGATGAAAAATAGGAGAACAAGCGTCAGCAATCCTTGAAATCGTGAAATTAAGATGGCGGCGACGGAATTTGATGTTTGAGAAAAGCGTTTTCCAAAAGCCAGAGTTTTAACGACATCTCCGCCAAAACCCCCAGGTAAAAAGGCCGTGAAAAAATACCCTATGGCGATGTAGGCATAAAATGTCCGAAAAGGTATTTTTTTTCCTTCTTCAAGAAGCAATCCCTTCCAGCGATTCGCTTGAATGACCATCGAAACAAAAGTAAAAAGGATTAGCAGTAGTAGCCAAGTCAAGGTTGCGTGAGTCCAATTTTTACAGATTTCTTCTAGCGGAATCTTGTAAAAGACAAAAAGAATTCCCGCAACACTGATCAATAGTTTTAAGAAAAAAACGACTCGCTTCTTTTGCATTCTATTGTCCACAGACTTGTTTTGCTACAAGTTGAATCATTTCACTGGATTTATCCCAGTTAAATGTCGCAGCCCATTGGATATACTCTTCTGTCTTCTTTTTTTCGTTTAATGCTTTTGATATTACCTGAGCCATATTGTTTGAATCGGTAGGATTGAAATAGCTGGCTAGATTTCCTCCTACTTCCGGCAAAGAGGATGTATTCGAGCAGGCGACGGGAGTTCCGCAGGCAAAGGCTTCCAGAACAGGCAAACCAAAACCTTCGTAAAGTGACGGCAAGACAAAAAGGTTTGCTATGTTATACAGTCCGATAAGATCTTCTTGGGAGACAACACCGGTATGAATGAGCAAATCAGAAATCCCTAATTTTTTTTCGCCTAAATTTTCCGTGCGCCCATTAAAGGCTTTTCCCACAAGGATTAATCGGCAATTTTCCCGTTCCGGCATTTTCGAAAGGGCTTCCAAAAGATTGGACAGATTCTTGTGCGGTAATAGGTTTCCGACGTAGAGTAAAAGATTCTTGTCTCGCGGAATCGAAAATTTGCTATAAAGGTAATCGGTTTCCTCTTGTGTTTTTTTTACAAATTCTTTGCCGACTCCCAAAGGCGCAACCGTAATTTTATCAGTTGGCGTATGGAAAAAGCGGATGATATCGCGCTTTGTACTTTCGGAATCCGTCATGATATGATGGGCTTTTTTACACGCGACCCAAAAGATGAATTTAAAATACCAGCGGGCAATGCGAAAAGGGAGAAACTCGGGATATATCAGATGGGTTAAATCATGAATCGTTACGATGAGCTTCCCTCGATAGAACAAAGGAATATTGCAATGAGGAACATGCAATACATCTGGCTTTAATTTTTTCAGAGGTCGATAGGGAAAAGACAGTTGTTCTTTGTAGCCGTAAATAGAACAATCAAATGGCAAAAAATGGGAATAGTGTTTCTTGTAGGGC